>JBDNAP010000182.1:0-12005 GCA_039768325.1 Thiogranum sp. | reverse complement strand
TTCGCTGAGTGCGTGACCGTGTATCAGCTGAGGTCTGCAGGTCACAAAGAGGTTGTTATGAAACGCTCTACATATCTTTCATTGGGATTGTTTCTGGCGGTTACGCTCTGGATGCTGAGTGGTGCTATTACTTCTGCGCCTGAGGCCGCCTTCTCCAAAGAAGAATCCGCCGCAGTGCCCCAGGCGATGAAAGTCAGGGTGCTCGAGGTGACAGCGGAGGAAATTGACCGCGAGATTGTCATTCAGGGTGAGCTGGAGCCACTGCGCCAGGTGGAAATCAAGGCGCAAACAGCCTCCAGAGTGATTAACCTGCCCGTCAACAGGGGCGACCGGGTCGCTGCTGGCAGCCTGCTGATCCAGTTGGCGGAAGAGGATCGCATTGCCCAGCTGAAACGTGCTGAAGCCGAAGTGAGTAGTCAGAAACACGAAGTATCGGCTATTCGCGAACTCAAGAAGAAAGGTTTGCAGTCCGAGACTCGGGCTATAGCCGCCGATGCCGCCCTGGCGACGGCCGAGGCCTTATTGGAAAGGGCCAGGATCGAGCTTGGCTATACAGATATCAAGGCACCTTTTGATGGTGTTATGGAAGAGCGCTATGTTGAACTGGGCAGTCATGTAGAACAGGGCGACAGGGTAGCCCTGCTGGTGGACGGGGCTGTCCTCAAGGCCGTGGGGCGTGTTTCGCAACAAAGCGCAGGTAAGCTCAGCCTGGGGCAGCAGATCGACGTGCAACTCCTGGATGGTAGTGAAGCCAGAGGCAGGGTGACTTACATCGCCAGCCTGGGCGATAGCGGGACGCACAGTTTTCGTGTCGAGGCCGAGGTGCCCAACCCGGAGGGGCTGCTGAATGCCGGAACCAGCGCTGAAATACGTATTGCCATTGGCCGGGAAACCGCCCACTTTCTGTCACCGGCGGTCCTCTCGCTCGACGCAAAAGGCGAGGTCGGGGTGAAGGTTGTCAACGACGACAGCGTGGTCGACTTCTACCCGGTCACCCTGGTGCGCACCGAGGCCAATGGTATCTGGGTATCCGGCTTGCCGGAACGCGCACGGGTGATCGGTCTGGGGCAGGGATTCGTGAGCGCCGGTGAATCCGTCGTCCCGGTACCGGCATCCTGAGGCCGGTGACGTGAACGCCATTATCGCACTCGCTTTTTCGCGCAGTCGTGCGGTACTGCTGATCCTCTTGTTCATACTGGTGGCGGGAGCCATGGCCTACAGCAGTATCCCCAAGGAATCCGAACCGGATATCGCGGTTCCCTTCATCTACGTGTCCATGACGCATGACGGCATCTCTCCGGAAGACGCGGAGCGGCTGCTGGTGCGGCCAATGGAAAAGGAGTTGCAGTCGATCGAAGGGCTCAAGGAGATGAAAAGTACCGCCGGCGAAGGGCACGCCTCGGTTCAGCTCGAATTCAGTGCCGGATTCGAAAGTAAGCAGGCGCTGACAGATGTCCGCGAGAAGGTGGACGTGGCGAAGGCGAAGTTGCCGGATGCCACGGATGAACCGGAAGTGGTTGAGGTGAATGTCGCACTCTTTCCGGTGTTGACTATTACACTGTCCGGCCCGATTCCCGAGCGCAGTATGGTGACCATTGCGCGTGACCTTCAGGACCGTATCGAGGCGCTGCCAGGTGTCCTGGAGGCGGTTATTGGCGGCGACCGCGAGGCCTTGCTGGAAATCATCGTCGACCCCGCGGTAATGGAAACCTATGGGGTGCAATACGGTGAACTTTTTTCACTCGTCAGGAATAACAACATGCTGGTTGCTGCCGGCGCCATGGATACCGGGGCCGGCCGCCTGGTTATGAAAGTGCCGGGTATCATCGAGGACCTGGACGATATCCTCGCTATGCCGGTAAAAGTCGACGGCAGCAGAGTTGTCACTTTTGGCGAGGTGACGACCGTGCGGCGCAGCTTCAAGGATCCGGAGAGCTTCGCCAGGGTGGATGGGCAAGCGGCCGTCACCCTTGAGGTGAAGAAACGGGTGGGTGCCAACATTATCGATACTATCGCCGAAGTGCGTGAGACGGTGGAGGCCGAGCGCAAGCACTGGCCCGCGGCCGTCCAGGTGGGCTATATGCAGGACAAATCGGATCAGATACGTGAGATGCTGGCCGATCTGCAGAACAACATCCTGTCGGCCATCATACTGGTGATGATTGTCATTATCGCCGCCCTCGGACCACGTTCGGCAATTCTTGTCGGTCTGGCAATTCCCGGGGCCTTCCTGGCAGCGATCCTGGTGCTGGATGTTCTGGGGTATACCCTGAATATCGTCGTGTTGTTCAGTCTTATCCTGGTTGTCGGCATGTTGGTGGACGGCGCCATTGTGGTCACCGAGCTGGCCGACCGTCGGATGAGCGAAGGGCGGCGCCCGCTGGATGCCTATGCTTCCGCTGCCAGGCGTATGGCCTGGCCGGTAACCGCCTCCACCATCACGACTCTGGCCGTGTTCATGCCCTTGCTCTTCTGGCCGGGTATGGTCGGCGAGTTCATGAAGTTTTTACCGATCACAGTGATCATTGCGCTCAGCGCCTCTCTGAGTATGGCGCTGGTGTTCATCCCGGTCCTTGGCGGAACGATAACGCGGCAGCGGATGGTGGGGCGCGGTCTGTCTGAGGGCGTTATCATCCGGCGTTACTCGCAGTTGCTGGTTCGTCTGTTACGCCATCCCGGGAAAACACTGCTTGCCGCGATGCTGGTCATGGTCGCTGCCTATGCGACCTACATGATGTACGGCAAAGGCGTGGAGTTTTTCCCGGACGTGGAACCGGAGTTTGCATTGATCCAGGTGCACGCCCGTGGCGATCTATCGGTTCATGAGAAAGATTCAATCGTGCAACAGGTCGAGCGGAAAGTGCTGAATACGCGGGAGTTGCAGGCGGTCTATGCGCGTTCGTTCAATGATGCCCAGGGACAGAACATGGCTGAAGACGTCATCGGGGTGATTCAGCTCGAGTTCATCGACTGGGATAAACGTCGTCCCGCCGCAGAGATCCTGGACGAGATGCGGCAGCACACGGCGGATATCCCCGGCATCCAGCTGGAGTTTCGCAAGGCCGAAAACGGACCGTCCGAAGGCAAACCGATCCAGATTGAACTCAGTGCACGGGATTTCAGCCGGGTGGCTCCGGTTGTCGCACAGCTGCGGACGCTGATGGCGGAGCAGGGTGGTTATGTCGATATCGAGGATGACCGTCCGTTGCCGGGTATCGAATGGCGGCTCGAAGTCAACCGGGAACGGGCTGCCCGTTATGGTGCCGATGTGGTGATGCTGGGTAATGCGGTGCAGATGGTGACCAATGGCATCAAAGTAACGGATTATCGTCCTGATGATGCGGATGACGAGGTGGATATCCGTGTGCGTTTTCCGTACAGCGAACGCAATCTGGGCCAGCTGGATCAACTTCGGGTCTCAACGCCCACGGGTATGATACCGATCAACAACTTTGTCAGCATCAAGCCTGCACCCAAGAGCGGCACACTGACCAGGGTGGATGCCCGCCGGGTCATCACTATCCGTGCCGATGTGGCCCAGGGTGTATTGCCGGATAATCAGTTGAAAGGCCTGCAGTCTGTGCTGGCGGAGACGCAGCTCGATCCCGAGGTGACGATTCGCTTCAAGGGTGAGGATGAAGACCAGCGCGAGGCCATGGAGTTTCTTATGGGCGCGTTTGTCAGTGCCATCTTTCTCATGGCGCTGGTACTGGTGACCCAGTTCAATTCGATTTATCAGGCGCTTCTGGTGCTTTCGGCTATCATATTCTCGACCGCCGGTGTGTTGCTTGGATTGCTGTTAAGCGGGCAACCCTTCGGTATCGTCATGGTCGGATTGGGGATCATTGCCCTGGCCGGTATCGTGGTAAACAACAATATAGTCCTGATCGATACCTATAACCGGATTCGCCGCAAGGGGGTGGATGCGATTGATGCGGCGCTGGAGACCGGCCGGCTGCGTCTCCGTCCGGTCTTTCTCACCGCTATTACGACAGTGCTCGGCCTCATGCCGATGGTGCTGGCTATGAATATCGACCTGGTCAAGCGGGCGATCAGTTTTGGCGCGCCCTCCACTCAATGGTGGACGCAACTGGCCAGTGCGATTGCCGGAGGGCTTTCATTTGCCACCGTGCTCACGCTGGTGCTGACACCCTGCCTGCTGGTGCTGGGGGAAGACCTTTCGAAAGGGACACGAGCCTTGTCGACGAGACTGGCGGCCTTGCCTTTTCTGCTCGCTAAGAATCGTGCCCCGCAAACCGGGTAACCCTCAGTGATCGCAAAGCGGTACTGATCGTCATCGCAAAATCGATTGATAGCCTGGCGGGGTCGGCTGTGTATGACGGCTTTCTACTCATGTTTCGGGGTGTCTGCCCCTGGCGATTGACAAACCCGCTCTGTAGTATAGCTTCAAGTCCACGCGGTCACGTCAGACGCCGGTTTTTATCAGGGGTGCACAATGAATGAAGACGTCGTAAAAACGGAAATCCGGAAATTTCTAAAGAAGGTTGGTATTACCTCACAGCTGGAAATTGAAAAGGCGCTGCAGCATGCCGCGGCAGCCGGCAAGCTCGATGGCATTGGGCCACTCAAGACCAGCATGACGCTGGAGATCGCCGCGCTCGGGTTGAAGCATACCGTGGACGGTGAAATCGCATTGGAATGAGGTAACACAGGGCCCTGGTTGGTACCGACAAGTTAAGTGCTTCCGGGCGACAATTGCCGGATGCGCAGATCAACAAACGGTATTGTCAACGCCACGCCAAACCGGTCGGACTACAGATTTTATTTCCGTTTGAGTCGCCTTAACAATAAAATCCGGATAGCTCCTCCGCGCTGACTACATGGCAATAAATCATATTGATGATTTCAAGTTCATGGCGGTGCAACTGCTCGGTTGCAGCCGCGCAGCAGTCCTCGACCACTATTACATTGAAGCTCTCATCGGCCAGGCTGCGTACGGTAGAAGAAATGCATTGATCGGTAAATATTCCAGCGATAACGACGTTTTCGATTCCCATGTTGCGCAATATCAGGCGCAGGTTGGTGCCTGTCAAAGCGCTGTCCGTTGTCTTGGTCAGGATGATCTCATCACCCTGGGCCTGAAGCTCGTCAACTATCTGGCTTTCCTCACTGTTCTCAGGCATCAGTAGATAATTAAACCCCGGTTTCTTTTGACTCAGTGAGCGGTCGCGTCCATCGGTTTTCAGGCAGGCAATTCGTGCAAAGATAACCTCGACACCTCGGCTACGCGCATCGTCAATCAGCCTTGCCGTCGTGGGGATGACCTGGTGAGTCATCCGATCATGAAAGGGCTGCCAGCGCGCTGCCTCGAGAGGATCATCCGCAAGCTGCAGATAGGTCTTCTGGATATCGATAACCAATAAAGCCGTTGTGGATGGAGCCAGAACAATATCATCGGGCTCCTCTGCATTTTCGTAGTAAAACGAGCGAAAGTCGGTTTTCCAGTTCATGAGTGAAATCCCGGTATGTAAACCCGGCTGACAGGGTTAACAAGTCCAGCGGGGTCTGGACCTGTGGGTCACGAGTTCGTAATTAAGCTGTGGTGGTGCAACTATTCGAGCGCACCGTATGAGGGTCGCCATGCGCTCGTGGGGGCCGTAATTCGCTCCCCCTGGCGTGCGCGATCTGCGCAATGTGGGTCTCCTTGATGCCGAGTGTTGCGTGCAGCAGGGGCACACTTCGTGGAGCCGGCCGCCGGTTTTCGCCGCAGGTCGCGCCCGCGCATTGCTGCTATCGACCAGAACACCCACGATCAACATTAGCACAGCCCTGCGAACGCATTGTTCCATCGCCTGATTGTTACCGTGGCGTTCGCAGGGCGGTGGCCTGTCATGGCACCCTGTCGCGCCGGCCTCAAGCCGGGCCCGGTGCCACCACGCGCAGTTCCTCGGTATCCCGCGAGCAGCGGATATGCGCATCGACTTTTGCCGCCTCGGGGAGTTGCTGGGTAATGATCCAGATCTGGGCGAGCTCATCGCTCAGTTGTGGCAGCGCGTGGAGCGTCAGCAGCATGCGTTGCTCATCGAAGAATGCGAACGGTTCGTCCAGGAAGACGAATTGTGCACCACCGACGGTGGAGTGGATCAGTTCCTGGGACAGGGCAAGCCGCACCGCGAGCATGATCTGGCGCTGAGTACCGCTTGAGATCTCATCGAAATCCATGAAATCGTGCTTGTCATTGGAGAAGACGCGGACGCTGAGGGACTCATCGATCTGCAGGTGCTGGTAGCGGTCCTCGGTGAAGCGCGGGAGCGCCTGCCCGGCAAGACTGCGAACCTCTTTGTTGAACTTGTGTGATCGCTCAAGCGAAGCGCTCTCCAGCAGGCTGATGCCTGTCTCCCGGACGCGGACGCGGTGCTCTCTCTCTCGGTGTGTGTCGCGCTGTTGATCCCGCATCGCCTCGAGCCGTTCCGCTTCGCGCAGGCGCTGTTGCTCTTCCCCGATGGCGCGATCCAGCAGCGACACCTGGTCCTTCAACGTGCTGGACTGGTTTAACAACGCAGGCTCGATGCCGTCGACCGTCAGTCTGATCTCGACAGGGTCCACATCAAACCGTGTTATACGGTCGCGCGTGGCCGTCATGCTGTCGGCGAGGGGCAACTCCCGGGATTCGCTGTGTGCTGCCTCGGCCGATTCCGAACTCTGGTCGTTTGCCGGGTTTGGGGCCGGTTCGGGCTCTGGGGACGGGATGAGTCGAGCCACGTTCTCGAGCGTGTCACTAATGTCGGCGCTAGCACTCTCGCGGGCGAGACCGAGTTGCCGTACCAACTCATTAGCATGGTCGGTCAGTGTGCCGAGACGGGCAGCCTGGCGGGCGCCTATTGCCACCGAGATAACGAACAGGACCGTTGCTGCGACGGCAGCCGGTAACAGAATCGCTGCCCGCTCAGGCTGCCAGTCCGGGATCCGGTCAGCAAGCCAGGCAGACAGCTGTTGGGCGACGCCCGAATCGGCGAGCTGTGTCAGAACGGCCCAGCCGCCCCACAGGACGGCAGCAAACAGGAAGAACAGGACTGCGAACAGGCGTGCATTGCGTTTGCCGCTGCGCGCCTTACACGCGGCGGGAAACTTTTCCTGGTAGTCGGCTGCTGATCCTTGCAGCTGCGCGATCTGCTCCGACTTTTCTTCCTGAACCGATGTCACCGTCGCCCGCGTCGTTTCGAGGTCCGGGAGGCGTTGTCTATCGATATCAAGTTCCGCCATCTGGTTTTCCAGTTCGACTATCTGACTCGTGGTGCCGGCATTGGCCGCCACGTCCTGGACGTTTGCCTCCCGCAGTTCCTCGCGGATTCTTGCCAGTGGGGCTATACCAGCCATGGCCATCAAGGCATGACTGTGTGGATGGGGAGTCGTCAACTCGCGTTGTGCCAGGTAGAAGGACTCCACGAACTCTTCGTAGTCGAAACCGGTCAATTCCGGGACCGCCGCCGCCACCTGTTCGGCACCTTTGGCGAGCGTTGTTTCACCGTCGTCGAGCGATTCCACGCGTGCTCCCTGTGTGCCTTCGGCATCCAGGTAGCGCGAGACTCTGTAGCTGCGGCCATTCTTTCCCCGGAAATCGACACTGACGTTGCAGCGAGGCTGTCCCCAGCGGATCAGCTTTTCCGGCGTGTCCGCGTTCACGGAATAGGTGCGCCCGAAGAGGGCAAAGCAGATCGTTTCACCGATAGTGCTCTTGCCCGATTCGTTCGGACCACTGACTGCTATTAGGCCGGAAGCCGGGAGATCGCTGAATTCGAGTTCACCATACTTGAGAAAGTTTTCTGCGTGAAGCTGGGTGATGATCATTAGAATCCCTCCGCATTTCGCGCTTCCAACTTGTGCACGATCAGTTGTACTGCTTCGTCAAACACTTCGGCATCAAAATCCGGCTGAGCGCTGCTGCGACGTTCCCGCTCGGCTGCACAGAATGCGGCGAATTCAGTGGCCGGGTTTCTCTCCACCTTGCTGAGAGTGTCTTCTTGTTGCTCTTCTAAGGACATGTTATCCCCCCCTTGTTATCCTGGTTTGTGATGCGGCTGTCTGGCAGCTGCCATGTTCCGGGGACGCGCGCATGGCACCCACCGACACGACGCTGAGGCTACATTATGCACGCCTGGGGTCGACAGAACAGCCTTGCCATACGGTGTGGCCACTGCGGTCCACGGTATGGGTGAGCGCTGTTGAGTAAATGTTTTTTGAATCAAATAGTTGCAGCGATTGCGCTGGCCTGTTCCAAAGCTGTCTGTGCCAGTGGCAAGATGGAATCCCGGGACCAGGCTTCGCTTTTTTTGCCCGATGAATACGGCAGGTGAACTTTTCACTGCCTGAGTGTGCCGTGAATCTTCAACAGTGTCGCTGCCTGAGAATGACCGCTGCTCACCTTGATTCCCGTACCGGCATGCCGGTGCATACCGAGCGCAGTGAATCATCCAGGTCATTCATGCATCAGGACACCGGGACAAGCCCGGCATGATGGACTCACCGGAACTTCTCTTCGGTATATACTGTCCCTTCAACGTCAGACTTCCCGGGAATCGCGATATGCAAGAAGCACACGACATTCTGTTCAGTCCCTGCACGCTGGGGGATCTGCATCTGTCCAATCGGGTCATCATGGCGCCGCTAACCCGATCCCGCGCAAAACAGCCAGGTGACATTCCATGGGAATTGAACGCGACTTATTACGCGCAGCGTGCCAGTGCCGGGTTGATCATTGCCGAAGCGACGCAGGTTTCACCCCAGGGAAAAGGCTATGCGTTCACGCCAGGGATTCACTCCGACGAACAGGTCGACGGGTGGCGCAAAGTGACATCGGCGGTGCATCATGAGGGCGGGCATATCTTCCTGCAGCTCTGGCATGTAGGGCGGATCTCGCGTCCGGAGCTGCAACCGAATGGCGAGTTACCGGTTGCACCCTCGGCGATCAAACCCGAGGGTGCACAAACATTCATCGACAACAAGTCCGGTATGGTGGATATCCTCGAACCGCGTGCGCTGGCGTCCGACGAGATCCCGGGCATTGTCGATCAATTCCGACGTGCGGCGGAGAACGCCAAACGCGCCGGTTTCGATGGTGTCGAGATACACGGCGCCAACGGCTATCTTATCGACCAGTTTATCCGCAGCAATACAAACCGGCGCAGCGACGGCTACGGTGGCTCGATAGAGAACCGTATCCGCTTTCCCATGATGGTCGTTGACGCGGTAGTGGGGGTCTGGGGTGGCCAGCGAACGGGTATCCGGCTTTCCCCGACCGGCACCTTCAATGACATGCACGACGACGATCCCGTCGCTACCTATAGCATCCTCGCAAGCCAACTGAACGACAGCGGAATCGCCTATGTTGAGGTTGTTGAGGACTCCTTTCAGGGCAACGCGGCGGAAGGCCGTCCTGAGGCGGTCATTAAAGCGATTCGCTCGGGATTCAAGGGGACATACATCGGCAATGGCAATTACACGGCCGACGAGGCGCGTAGCCGTATCCACGCCGGCCTGTGTGATCTGGTGAGTTTTGGTCGTCCCTTTATCTCTAACCCCGATTTGCCGGTGCGATTACACCGGGGTGCGCCGCTGAACGACTATGATCCGACCACGTTTTACGGTGGAGACGAGCATGGATACACGGATTATCCTGTGCTTGTGTAACATGGAGAGGCTTGCGTTGCTTCGACTAGTGTCGTGTGATCGACTTGGGTGACTGGAACTCGTTGCCGAGCAAACTGGTGAAGACGTACAGCCGTTCCGCGGGTTCGATGGTTTCTAACAGCAACTGCTTGTCCTGTCGGCTGAGCGGTAATGCCATGCTCAGAATGTTCATCAGATTTACCGTCGAAAGACGTTCAAGCATGCTCCAGTCGGCCTGCAGTCCTTTGAGTTTGGAGTAGCGTTTCATCGTTCGGATCAATCGATCGCGCTCACCGCGCAGCGCGTCCTCGTGGTCGGCGTAGTCGTCGCTGAAGCGTGACCAGTTGGGGACGATCAGCCGATAGCCGCGGGTGGTCGGCAGTTCCTCACCGAGATCGTAGCGGCAAACGCCGCACAGCACCATCTCGATGCGACCGTCATTGGTCTCACGATACTGAGTGATTCGTCCGGCGCAACCGGTGTGGCAAAGGTCGGTTTCCTTGTCGGCATTCGGGTCTGGTTGAATCATACCGATCATGCGATGGGTGCTGAGCGCATCGCTGACCATGTTGAGATAGCGCGGCTCGAAGATGTTCAAGGGTAACTCATTGCCCGGCATGACGATCGCGCCGGGCAGCGGAAAGACCGGTAGGGTCTCCGGTAATCGGTCATAGGGCACAATGAACGGATTGTAACTCATGGACCACCTCCCGGGCGCCTTTCGCCCTGTCAAAACACTCTGTCAGTTTCAGCCGGATTTCAGTAATCCCGTATGAAAGACACAAGCTCCGCATGGGGATTGGTTTGAATTTGACCCTATTTCCCGGGAATTGTTCAACTGAATAATTCTGTTTTAACACTTGTTTACAGTTACTGCCGGCCATCGTGTCCAATTTCCGGCCAGCCACGACTACCCGCGTCGAGTCCGGGCACCGCAAACCCGGATCATGGTTATTCCGGCTGGACACCTGATATTGATCTCTACTCATGGTCCCTCGGCGGGGGTATGCATGCTACGATGTGCTGGAAGATGCCCATTGCGAAAAAGCGGCTTCCGCGAGACCACATGACTGATTCGTCCGAAACAAGTGAGCCGGCCATTCGCGTTGCAACGAGCAGCTGTCTGCTCGGTGAAGAGGTGCGTTATGACGGCGGGCATAAGTACAACGGCTACCTGACCAGGACCCTGGCTCGCCATTTTGAACTGATCCCGTTCTGCCCCGAGGTGGCGATTGGTCTCGGCGTGCCTCGCCCGCCCGTTCGTTTGGTGAAAAATGGCGGGCAGGTGCGCGTGCTCGGCGTTGACGACCCTGCGCTGGACGTCACCGACGATCTGCTGGAGTATGGGCGCTTTGTTGCATTCAGGTTAAACAGCGTCAGTGGCTACATCTTCAAGCGTGGCTCACCCAGTTGCGGTATGGAGCGGGTCAAAATCTATTCCGACAAGGGTGTGCCGGTGGATTCGGGTGCGGGTATCTATGCGCAGGCCATAATGCAGGAACTTCCGTTGCTGCCGACGGAGGAAGAGGGCCGGCTCATGGATCCGGTACTGCGCGAAAACTTTATCGAGCGTGTCTTTGTTTATCATCGTTGGCAGTCGCTTTGCCGGTCTGAACTGACACCGGCAAAACTGATCGAGTTTCATACCGACCACAAGTTCAGCATCCTGGCACACGACGAGTCAGCTTATCGGCAGCTGGGGCAAATAGTTGCCGATGCCGGCAGCGCAGATCTGCTGCAACTTGCGGAGCAATATGCTGTGCTGCTGATGGTGGCAATGAAGAAGCGGGCAACGCCCAAGCTTCACAGCAACGTGTTGATGCACATCATGGGCTTTCTAAAGGATAAAATCGATAGCGGCGATAAGGCCGAGTTGCTCGACATCGTCGAAAAGTATCGGCATGGAAAAATTCCCCTCATCGTGCCGGTCACGCTGTTAAAACATCATCTAAGACGCCATCCCGATCCCTATATACAGCGCCAGGTTTATCTCAATCCACATCCGCAAGAGCTGATGTTACGCAATAGCCTGTAACGATACAGGATTTGTGGACCGGCGTTTCCCGCTTTGGATTCAGAAGCGACCAGGATAATGGTCAGAATAGACTCAGAAGGGAATGGCGCTAAGTTAAGGCGGCTTTTCCTCTGTAGGGCCGTATTTATTCGGCCTTTAGCTGTTGGCGGCTACCCACATAGTAGCCATATCCGGGATGATAGATGGTATGGCAACGTGGTTGGTCGAATGAATTCGACCCTACAATGGGCTAAATAGGCTTAACTTAGTGCCATTCGACTCAGAAGGTAGTCCGTGATTGATACGGTCGAACCATGCTGTAAGAAATGTCCTACATCATTTTCAGACATAACTTACAGACATG
>JBDNAP010000181.1:0-2690 GCA_039768325.1 Thiogranum sp. | reverse complement strand
TCACCTTCGCTGCAGAGCCGGACGCCGTGGCAGAATCGCCGGACTGGTTGCAGCTCGGACTCGGTCTGTTTGGCGGGCTTGCCCTGTTTCTCGCCGGTCTGCAGCAACTCTCGGAAGGAATGAAGAAAGCGGCGGGTCATGCCTTGACAGCGGTTCTGGGCAAGCTTACGACAAACCGCTTCATGGGCGCACTAACCGGTGCCTTCGTCACCGGGGTGCTCAATTCCTCGACGGTGACCACCTTACTGGTCGTGGGTTTTATCAGCAGCGGCATGATGACCCTCGCGCAGTCGGTCGGGGTGATCATGGGTGCCAATATCGGCAGCACCGTGACTGCCCAGTTGCTGGCTTTCAACCTGTCAGCCTATTCCCTTGGCCCGGTTGCCATCGGCTTTTTCATGCTGTTCAGCGCCAAACGCGAGAAGGTCAAACACTACGGCATGATGATCATGGGCATCGGCCTTGTATTCTACGGCATGGGGCTGATGGGCGATGCCATGACACCGCTGCGCAGCCATGAACCCTTTCTGGATATTCTGAAGAGCCTGGAACGGCCGGCGGCAGGCATTCTCGCAGGGGCGGTGTTCACCGCTATCGTGCAATCATCCGCTGCCACAGTGGGTATCGCCATTGCCATGGCCAGTGAGGGACTGCTCGGACTGCCTGCAGGTATTGCCCTGGCACTTGGGGCCAACATCGGCACCGCGGTAACCACCGCACTGATGGGCATTCTCAGCAGTAAAAACACGCAGGCCGTGCGCGCATCGGTCGTGCATGTCGCCTTCAATGTGGTGGGCGTTCTGCTGTGGCTGCCGCTGATCTGGCTGCTGGTGGACATCGCCATCTGGATCTCGCCATCCAGCCCCGAGGTGGAGGGTGCAGCCAGGGCGGCAGCGGAAGTACCGCGCCAGATTGCCAACGCAAACACCTTCTTCAACGTCGTCAACACCCTGTTGTTCATCGGCTTCACGGGCTGGTTCGCCCGTCTGGCGGAGTGGCTGGTGCGTGAACGCGCTCCCCGCGAGGGCGTCATTATCGAACCTGAATTCCTGGACGAAGCAGCCCTTGCGGCACCGTCGGTGGCACTTCAACAGGTGCGCCTGGAACTGGGGCGTGTCGGAGAAATAACGCTTGGAATGCTGCAGGACATCAGACCGGCATTCAGGGACCGCGACATAAAGCGTTTCGCAGATATCGCACGTCGTGATGATGAGGTGGATATTCTGGAGGTAGCGATACTCCAGTACCTTGCGAAGATTCGCCAGGGATCACTCACAGAAGACGAAAGCCTGGAATTCCAGGGTTTGATGACGGCCATAGACAATATGGAAAACCTGGCGGATGTCATCGAGACTGAACTCGTTGCCCTCGGGCACAAGTTGGTCGATCTGAAATCCGTGCCGGGCGAGGAAACCCGAAAGATGCTGATAGACTTCCACACTACGATAGTCAGGGCCGTGGAGCTTACGGTACAGGCGATTCGTGACAATGACCAGCGGGCGGCAGAATCGGTGCTGATGTTAAAGGACCAGATACGGGAGCACTCGGAGCGATTGCTGGCCCGAAAAGCAGAGCGATTGACCGTGGACGATCCGGATTACCTCGAGCTAGTGCGGATCGAGATGTCATTTGTGGATCAGATGCGGCGAATCTACACACTGACCAAACGCATTGCAAAGGTCGTATTGCCACCGGTGCTCGCTCAACGCGATTGAGATTATACTGTAATCGTACATCCAGAGCTCAGTGGGATAACGACGATCTCGGCGAAGGACTTCTCGAATGCCAGCATCCGATCCAGTCGGTCATCAAATGTTGCCCCGCCATCCTTCGCATACACCCGGCGCAGTATCGGCTGCGAATACCGGGAACTCAGGAACAGGCCGATGTAGCCTTTGGGTGGCAAAGCGCGCCAGAAGCGCCAGTATTCCGGCCTGTCACGTTCATCGTCGGAAGGCTCGTCATAGGCCCTGTTATCAGCGAATTTTGTCAGCGGCCCGGGTGAACCATGCTGAAACACACGGTTTAACCGCTGCTCATTATCCATTACTATTATAATAATTACATACAGTTATCATTTATATCTAAGGTATTACTATAAATAAATACCGGCACCGATCGGACGGTGAAGGCTGCCTCTAAAACCTGCAGATCATCATGAATCCGAACACAACAGAGGTTAATCAGTGTGTTATTATATTCGGGTTTTATACTCGCGGCAGAGCCCGTTAAGCGGTAAACTGCCGAACCCTAATAACCCTGATTTGGAGAACCCCTTATGAAAACGACTGCAAGTCTGGCTATCGCCGCTGCCTTGTTCACCGCTGCCGGTATCGCCGGCGCTGACGGTAAGGCAACCTATGACGCCAAGTGCGGCGTATGTCATGCCGCGGGTGTTGCCGGCGCACCGAAGTTGGGTGACAAGGCCGCCTGGGAGCCGCGCATTGCTACCGGTATGGATGCAATGCTGGCAATAGCCGTATCGGGCAAAGGTGGAATGCCGCCGAAGGGCACCTGCATGGATTGCTCTGATGATGACCTGAAGGCAGCTATCCAGTACATGATCGACGCCGCAAAATAAGCACTGTTTCAACCGGCAGATTTTACTGCCTGAAAAAGGGCGCCCACAGAGGCGCCCTTTTTTATTGCCTCTCGAGACGGCACCTG
This sequence comes from Thiogranum sp., assembly GCA_039768325.1. Taxonomy (GTDB): domain Bacteria; phylum Pseudomonadota; class Gammaproteobacteria; order DSM-19610; family DSM-19610; genus Thiogranum. The sequence continues at coordinate 23 of JBDNAP010000181.1, read as the reverse complement.
CCGTTACGAACCTGAACGGAAGT
>JBDNAP010000180.1:0-3202 GCA_039768325.1 Thiogranum sp. | reverse complement strand
CTTGGTCTGAAACGGGGTTTCGAAGAGAAGGTAGTGGTGGCGCCTTATGCTACACTGCTGGCGCTGAATGTAGTGCCTCGAGCGGCGATGGAAAATCTTCGAAAAATGACCGCTATCGGAATGCTTGGCGATTTAGGCTACTACGAGTCCATCGATTTCAGCCGTCAGGCAGAACGGGAGGGCCAGCGCGGGATTGTTGTTGAAGCTTACATGGCCCACCATCAAGGGATGTCTTTTTTGGCGTTGACTAATTTTCTGCACGAAGAGCCGTTTCTGCGACGTTTTCATAATGATTCACGGGTGCGTGCGTTTGAAGCGCTGCTTCAGGAGAGGATTCCGGCCCTGCCGCCGCTCAACCTGAAACAGGACCGGCACCGGGAATCAACACATTTAGGCGACGATCTGGTAGCTCCTGCGGGCGGTATCTTTTCCACTCCCCATAGCGCAACGCCCAAAAGTCTATTGCTCAGCAATGGCCGTTACGGCTTGATGATAACGAACAGTGGCGGTGGATACAGCCAGTGGGGCAATCTCGAATTGACGCGCTGGCGTGCTGATCAGACTTGTGATGCGATGGGGCTTTTCTGCTACGTACATGAAATAGACCGTGATCGCCTCTGGTCCGTTCCCTATCAACCGGTTGGGGGAACATTGTCTGATTATTCAGCAGAGTTTACGCTCGACCGGGCAGTGTTTCATCGTGCCGACGACAATATCGACACCGAGATGGAGGTACTTGTCTCTCAGGAGGATGATATAGAATTTCGCCACATCACGCTTGTTAATCGAACTTCACATACTCGAACGTTTGACCTTACCAGTTATGTTGAGCTGAGCATGGCGCCGCATAATGGGGACCGACAGCATCCTGCCTTCAACAAGCTGTTTATCCAGACCGAGGCAATTGCCGAGCAGCAGATCCTTCTTGCCAGCCGCCGGCCGCGCAGCAAGCATGACAGCAACCTTTTTGTCGCGCATTGTTTGCTTGAAAAACGTGATGGTGATGGAGTGTTGCCTGAGATTGACTGGCAGTTTGAAACCGATCGAAAGCGGTTCATCGGTCGCGGACGGACGCTCGCTAATCCGATGGGCGCTCGGCAAAATCTCGGCAGCAGTCAGGGGTTTGTACTTGATCCGGCGCTCTGTGTAAGACGGCGCCTCACCCTGGCACCGGGTCAGCGTGCGCAAACCACCCTCATGCTCGCTGCCGGTGAAACCAGAGCAGACGTGTTACGGGTGGTCGATAAATATCGAGATCCAAATGAGATCGAGCGGGCGATGGATTTTTCCTGGCGTTCAGCGCAACAAAAGTTACAGGTTCTCCGTATTCAACCAGACGAGGCTCGCAGATTTCAGCAGGTGGCCAGTCACCTGTTGTTTCCCAGTCGATTCCTGCGTGCGCCTGACAGGCTTATACAGGAAAACAGAAAAGGGCAATCGGGCCTCTGGCCTTACGGTATATCCGGTGATCTGCCGTTGGTTCTGATTACCATTGGCGAAGCACGGGATCTTACGCTGGTACGCCAGATGCTTCAGGCCCACACCTATTGGCGGATGCAGGGGTTGTCTGCTGATCTGCTTATTGTCAACGAGGAGGCTGCAGGCTACGAGCTGCCGCTTCAGGAACGTCTTCAGCAGATGATCCAGGCGTACTCGCTTCCCGAGGCCGCTGAGAGGGACGGCAGCGTATATCTGCAGCATTCGGCTCAGCTTCCGGAGTCGGACCTGAACCTGCTCAACTCCTCAGCCAGTGTGGTGCTTTTGGCGGCCCGCGGCACCCTGCCGCAGCAATTAAGCCGCACGGTGGAGGTCTCAGAACCGCCAGAGCCGCTGCCGGTTAAGCCGGCGCCACGGGAACCTTCGGCTGCACTGCCTTTCCTGGAACTGCATTATTTCAACAGTCTGGGCGGATTTACTAAGGATGGGCGTGAGTATGCCATTTACCTCGGACCACATATCAATACTCCAGCTCCATGGGTGAACGTTATAGCCAATCCCACGTTCGGTACGCTGGTCAGTGAAACAGGTTCAGGCTTTACCTGGTATGGGAACAGCCAGCGGAATCGTTTAACCGGCTGGTCCAATGACCCGGTAATGGATCCGGCTTCCGAGGCAATCTATATCCGGGATGAAGAGAGCGGCGTATTCTGGTCTCCAACCGCTGCACCGATCCGGGAAGAGAGTGCCTACAGGGCCCGGCACGGAGCCGGGTATTCCGTGTTTGAACATAACAGCAACGGTATTGAACAAGAACTGACCGTCTTTGTGCCGGTGGACGATAATGGCGGTGTACCGTTGAAATTGCAGCGCCTCCAGGTCACCAATGGTTCATCGAGACGTCGCAGACTTTCGCTTACCTATTTTGTGGAACTGAACCTCGGAGAGAACCGGGAAATGTCCCAAATGCATGTCATCACCCAGTGGGATGCAGAGGCTCAGTCCATAGTCGCCAGAAATCGTTACCATCCCGATTATCCAGAGCGGGTTACCTTTGTGTCCGTTTCTCCGGAGGCCGGCAGCTACGGCTGCGACCGCACTGCGTTCATCGGCCGAAATCGGACACTTGGCAATCCATCTGCAATGGAGTCGGTGCATTTGTCAAAACGAACCGGAGCCGGTCTCGACCCGTGTGCCGCTCTCCGCGTCATTATGGAGATCGGGCCGAACGAGCAGCGGACGTTCACCTGCATGCTCGGGCAGGCCGATTCAGTGAGCGAGGTGCGGGCGCTGGTCAAACGTTTCCGGGGTGATGCATCATATGCAGCTGCTTTCGAGCAAACGGTCTCCTGGTGGGACGAGTTACTGGGAGCTGTCAAGGTGCGGACCCCGGAGTTGTCTGTTGATCTCCTGTTTAACCGCTGGCTCCAATATCAGTCGCTGAGTTGCCGTCTCTGGGGACGTTCAGGTTTTTACCAGTCCGGCGGTGCTTTTGGTTTCCGCGACCAGTTGCAGGATGTCCTGGCTTTTCTCTATGTTCGACCTGAACTGGCTCGCGAGCAGATCCTTCTGTCGGCCAGCCGGCAATTCAGCCAGGGAGATGTCCAGCACTGGTGGCATGAGCCTTCCGGTGCCGGGGTCCGTACTCGAATTTCCGATGATCTTTTGTGGCTCCCCTATGTTGTCGCACAATATGTTCGGACCACGGGAGACGTCGACATCTTGGCGGAACGGGTGCCGTTTCTAGAGGCGCCGGAACTGGCTG
>JBDNAP010000179.1:0-3976 GCA_039768325.1 Thiogranum sp. | reverse complement strand
TCGTAAGGGCCTTTACTGACCCCTGCATGACGGGTTGTCGTCACCGCTTTTACAGACGCCGCTGCGGGCCAGTCCGGATAAATCATTCGCTTCTCAACATATCAAGCAAATGTTTGTAATCTCTGGGGATTTCAGCTTCCCAGCCGACCGCCTCGCCACTCGCAGGATGAATCAATTGCAGGCGAACGGCGTGCAGTGCCTGGCGGTGAAAAGCGCGGATGGTCTCCCGCAAAAGCGGTGAAACGCCGCGTGGCAGCCTCGGACGTCCTCCATACAGCGGGTCGCCGAGCAGTGGACTGCGGATATGGGCCATATGCACCCGGATCTGGTGAGTCCGTCCGGTCTCCAGGCGGGCCTGCACCAGGGTATGGGCGGAAAACCGTTCCAGGACCCGATAATGGGTGATCGCCGGTTTACCGGACTCCACCACCGCCATGCGCAGGCGGTCGCGTGGATGACGGCCAATCGGCGCATCGACTGTCCCGCCGGCTGCCAGCACCGACTGCACCAGCGCCAGATATTCCCGGTGCACGCTGCGTGTCTGCAGCTGTTCAACCAGCGACTTGTGTGCGCTCAGGCTGCGCGCCACTACCATCAGACCACTGGTATCCTTGTCTAGACGGTGCACGATGCCTGCTCGTGGCAGCGAAGCCAGCTCAGGATCGTAATACAGCAGCGCATTCTGCAGGGTACCGTCCGGATTTCCGGCGGCAGGGTGCACGACCAGTCCTGCCGGCTTGTTCAAAACCAGCAGATGCTGGTCCTGGAAGCGAATATCGAGCGGAATGGCCTGTGGCAGCACCTCGGTCTGGCGCTGCAACTGCGCACGTATTTCGACCTGTTCGCCACCCGCCACCCGGTACCTGGCTATAACCGGCTGCTGGTTCAACAGCACCTTACCGGCCTTTATCCACTGCTGCAGACGGCTGCGCGAATAGCCCGGGAACAGCTCCGCGAGAACCTGATCGAGGCGGCGCCCGGCCAATGTTTCCGGAATCTGTCCTGTTAGATGAATCTGCTCAGACATAGTATTAAGGGCCAAGCCGCCTTACAATTTCATCCTCACGACGGAAATCGGATACACAGGCTGATGCGCAGTTTATGCCTTATACCTTTATTGACCATTTTGTTCACCTTAGGTTGTGCGACCACTGCCGAGGATGAGCTGGATACTTTACCCGCCGACGAACTCTATCGCCGTGCCAAAACAGCACTTGACTCGGGCGATTATGAAACCGCGATCAATACCTTCGAAAAACTGGAAGTACGCTTTCCGTTCGGCAAATATGCCCAGCAGGCCCAGCTGGAGATCGCCTACGCTTACTACAAGTTCGACGAGCCGGACTCATCCATCGCTACCGCTGACCGTTTCATTCAGAACAACCCGGGCAGCCCCCACCTGGACTATGCCTACTATCTGAAAGGCCTGGTCAACTATAGCCGCGGCGCCAACCTGGTTGACCGTGTGGCGCCACGCAAACCTGCCGAGCGGGATACCCGGGCACTGCGTGACTCCTTCAATGATTTTACTCGCTTAGTAAAAAGATTCCCCGACAGCCGCTATGCCAGCGACGCCAGGGAACGACTGGTTTTTCTGCACAACCAGCTGGCCCGATACGAAATCAACGTCGCCAATTACTACATAAAACGCGGCGCCTATGTGGCTGCAGCAAACCGGGCCAAGTATGTCATCGAGAATTATCAGCGCACACCAGCGGCACAGGACGCCTTAAAGGTGCTGGTTCAGGCTTATACCAACATGGGCATGACAGATCTGGCCCACGATGTACAGCGGGTGCTGGACCTCAATCGTCCCGCCGGCGGGGGCACGGGCAAATAGGCAAGCCCGTTTTCAAATTGCCTCATTGTCCGTTTCGCCGGTCCGGATACGAACCACCCTCTCCACCGAGGTAACGAATATTTTGCCGTCACCGATTTTGCCGGTCCTCGCTGCGTTAGTGATTGCTTCGATGCAGCGTTCGAGGTCGTCCTCCTTGACCACAATTTCAAGCTTAACCTTGGGCAGAAAATCCACCACATATTCCGCACCGCGATACAGCTCGGTATGCCCCTTCTGCCGACCGAAACCTTTAACCTCAATGGCAGTCATACCGGTAATACCAATCTCCGACAACGCTTCGCGCACATCATCCAGTTTAAACGGCTTGATAACGGCTTCGACTTTTTTCATGGGTCGTTCCCTTGTTGATGTTTGTTTTAACGCTCACTAAGGTGCGCGGAAGCTTATCCCGGCCAGCTTCCGTACTCATGACTAACCATACTAAAACCAGGCACAAGAATCGAGCACAGTCACTGCCGGCAGCGCCTCTGGCTGCGCAGCTGAGCCGTTAGAAAACCCGATGTAATGGGGTAACGCCGATCGCGACCGAAGGCGCGCTGGGTGATGCGGATTCCGGGCGGCGCCTGGCGGCGTTTGTATTCATTGCGGTCCACGAGGCCGGCAATACGACACACCGTCACTTCGTCAAAACCGCGTCTGACCAGCTCCTCGATACTCAGATCCTGCTCGATATACCCCTGCAGGATAGGGTCCAGAATTGAATATGGCGGCAAGGAATCCTCGTCTATCTGATCCGGTGCCAGCTCGGCCGACGGCGGTCTCTCCAGCACACGCTGAGGAATGACCGGCGCGATCGAATTACGGTACCGACATAAACTGTAAACGAGCAGTTTGGGCACATCCTTGATTGGCGCAAAACCGCCAGCCATATCCCCATACAGAGTGGCATACCCTACCGACATTTCGCTCTTGTTGCCGGTGGTCAGAACCATGCGCCCCTGTTTGTTGGACAGTGCCATCAGAATCACGCCCCGGCATCGTGCCTGGATGTTTTCTTCCGTCACATCCCGTTCGCTATCCGCAAACACGTCGGACAGGGTCTCCAGGAAAGCCTCAAATGGCTGCTCGATGGAAATCTCGCGGTAATCCACAGCCAGTGCCTGCGCCTCGGCACGGGCGTCTTCCAGACTCATATCAAGGGTATAGCACGATGGCATCATCACCGCTTCCACGCGCTCTGCGCCGATGGCATCGACAGCGATGGCCAGGGTCAGGGCAGAATCAACACCACCGGACAGACCAATGACCACACCGTTAAAACCATTCTTTTCAATGTAATCACGCACCCCCAGAACCAGGGCCTGATAGATACTGGCAAACTCATCATCGTATGGCGCCACCTCCCCGGGTAGGGGCCTGAGCTCTCCCTGGGCAATTTCAAAATCGACCGGGTATAAGCCCTGCCGGTAGGCCGGTGCGCGCACGACCGTGGTTGCGGATTGATCCAGTACGAAGGATCCACCATCAAAGACCAGCTCATCCTGCCCGCCCACCATGTTGACGTAGACCACAGGACACGCTGTTTCTTCCACGCGCATGGCGACCACAGCTTCGCGCTCGTTGCCCTTGCCGGTATGGAAGGGTGATGCATTCAGATTCACCAGCAATCTGGCGCCCGCGGCAGCGGCGGCCCGGGCAGATTCCGGCGTCCAGATATCTTCACAGATGGTCACAGCCACCGGCACACCCGCCACATCCGCCACACAGAAGCCATCACCGGAGATAAAGTAGCGCTTTTCGTCAAAAACACTGTAGTTGGGCAGATGATGCTTGCGGCAACGTGCAACCACCCGGGTATCGTGAATCAGCGAAGCCGTATTGTAACGGCCTTCGGCCGTCTGTTCCGGGTGACCGACCAGTACGTGGATACCCGATACCTCGGATCGAATCCTGGCCAAGCCGGCATCCACCAGCTCCTGCAAACCCGGGTGTAACAATAAGTCCTCTGGCGGATAACCGGTCAGCGTCAGTTCGGAGAAAACGATCAGGTCGGCACCCAGTTCGTCGCGGGCACGGTGCGAGGATTCAATGACCAGCTCCGTGTTGGCGGAAATATCTCCGACCAGCAGATTACATTGCGCCATCACCAGACGAAGCACAGCCTGCTCGGGGCGT
>JBDNAP010000021.1:0-6086 GCA_039768325.1 Thiogranum sp. | reverse complement strand
TTCCAATTTAATTGAGCCGATTAAACTGAGAAAAAAATTGGCTCTGACCCCAATTAAATTTCAGCCCACATGCGTGTCAGGTTGACGTAGACATGGTCTACCTGTGTGGTTTCATCTGCATCGGGCTGGCTTCGTAACAGGCTTTCCCGGGCCTGATACAGCTTGAAGAGCAACTCACGCTGCTGTGGGTCACGGAGCATACTCTGCGTCCAGGTTACGGCAACCAGACGTTCGCCGGATGTCACTTCATTGATGTGATGCAGGCTGGATGATGGATAAGCCACGGCGTCACCGGCAGACAGTTTGAGACTTTGATCACCGAATGAAGTCCGGATGACAAGTTCGCCACCCTGGTACTGATCCGGCTGGTTCAGGAACAAGGTGGTGGATACATCGGAACGGTATTGGCCGCCGGGTGGACCCATCACGGGGTCATCGACATGGTCTCCATAGCTCATGCCCTGTGTGTAACGGGCATAGTAAGGAGCGGCGACCCGGCAGGGCATTGCAGCCGCCTGATAGGCAGGATTTTGCAGCAGAGCACCCATGACCAGTTGGTTCAGTCGTTCCATCTGGCTGGCACTGGTATGCAGTTCTTCGTTATTCTTCACACGTTTTGCCGTTTTGCCGGCGGATAAACGGCCATCGACAAAATGACCGGCTTCGAGCAGTGAACGAACCTGCTCCAGTTGTTTACCGTCCAGAACCGCGGGGATGACAGTTAGCATGGTGTTTCCTGGGCTGCTTGAGTGGGAGAAAGTATGATGATATTGAAACTGACCATTGACGATCAAACTTACGACATTGATGTTCCCGAGCAACAGATGGAAGAGGCGAAGGAATTCTACGACAAGATGGATCAGGATATGGACAGGGGCTGGCAAATGAGCCGTTTCTGGGTCGAAAAGCCTGACCTTTACCAGCGCTGCCAGATTGTTGCCGACAAAATTCTCGGTGCCTTCCACACCGAAAACCAGAAAATGGTCTTACTGATGGCAGGTTATATCCTCAGCCATGTGCCCCATGTTGAGGAAGTGGTGGTAGATACGAGTGGCGATATCACGCTCACGGAAATCCTTGCCTGACCGCACTGAGGTTTTTTACCATCAGGTAATGCTGGATTTCACCAAACAGGATAAATGACGGCTTGATAGTGTTGTAGCCGTGATGCTGATAGAAGGGAACAGCGCGCTCGCGGGCGTGCAGTATGATTCTCTCTATGCCGATTGCCGTTGCCGCCTGTTCCAGTGCGGTAAGAACCAGTGTGCCATAACCCCGCCTTTCGCAACCACTTTCCACCGCCATGTAACGAATCTGTCCGCTGTGTTCATCCAGCTGGTGCAGGCGTCCCACCGCGAGGGCCTTACCGTCCCGTCGGCACACCATCCGGTGCGTACTGCTGTCATCCGTTTCATCGCGTTGACAGCCTGTTTCTTGCCAGGGTGCGCGCAGGATGCGCCAGCGCAGCTCGTAATAGGTCTCCCACTCGGCGCTGCTTTCCGGCGTGAGTACTTTTACAGGATTCACTGTCAGGCAAAAACAACCCAGGTGGTGGCGATGTACTTCACTCCCTGCTGCATGGTGATGGCACGGTGTTCGTGGGTCCAGAACGGCGGGAACAGCACCAGCTTGCCCTGTTCAGGTTTGACCTGTACATCCTGAAACAGGAATTCCGTTTCGCCGCCGGGCCCCGGTACATCATTGAGATACCAGAGTGCCACCAGCTGTCGTTGGCTGAATTCGTGACTGCCGCCGTCGATATGCCAGTGATAATATTCGCCCGGCTTATAGCGCTGAATGCCATAGCCCATATCCTTGAAGGGACCCTTGAAGTAGGGGTAGGTTTCACGAAATTCGACAATAGCCTGGCCGATCGAACGAAACAGGGCCCGGTCGATGTCTTTCCAGTGAGGCTTGCCGCTCACCACCAGATCGGTGGTTCTTTTTATGCTGCGGTCTTTGCCGACATCCTGCCCGATGCGGCCTTCGTAGTGTTCGTCTCCGTGTTGTTCAAACCGTTCGATGGCGAGTTGGCACAATTCCGCGCTGAGTGCACCGTGCTTCTCGAAAATGAAGGTATTCGGTTTGACTTCAACAATGGTGCGGAGCGGTGTTACAGCTTTAGTTTGAGGCATGTGTCTGAATCCGGATAGTTCGATTAGGGCGAGATCACTACACTGTGCGTAAATTCACCTGGCAACTGCATAAGGGTCTTGCGAGCAGCCTGCCGCCAGTGATTCGCTAGTGTACCCCGCCACTGATATTGACCCATTCAGCGAGCCAGGAAACGGTTAGCGCAGCAAAAGTAGGCGCTTTAGGCGAGGCTTGCCTCGCCGGGAATGCTTACAACTGCTTTTGCTCGATCAATGTTTCCATTTCCTGCCAGGCGGTTTTGACGCGGCTTTCGTGGAGCTCAAGGAGTTCCCGGGCAACCTCCTGCCAGTGCTGTCGGCCACTCTCAACCAGGTACTCCAGCTGACTGAGGTCATTATATTCTACCCAGTGATGATAGGCATCAAGCAGGGCGGGATAGATTTGTTTACGCATCCCGGACAGATTGGCAAAATAGAAGTGCAGTGAGGGTGGGTGAGCGCGCGCAATCAAACTGGGCAGCGTGGACAGGGCATCGGCCAGGTGGTCACGAACCGACCGCGCCATTAATTCCAGGCGTGAGCGTGGAAAAGCCTCGATCATTTCGTGCCAGCCGTCCCCCAGTGCCTCACCCGCACTGACTTCGCCGATCTCATGCAGAACCAGCGATTCAATTTCGGCTTCGGTCATCTGCTCCAGTGCTGCATCCAGGTCATTTTCGAACTCATAAAAGCGGATGGCACGTCCCATGGCATTGTCCGGTTTGTTCCAGCGCCATTCCTCCAGCTTTTCCCACAACATGCGTCGCAACGACTCGCGGCGAATAAAAATCTCTTTACCCTGGGACATGGCCGGCGGCGCCGACAGGTCACGCGCGTATTCTTCGGCAGAGATATATATTCGGAACCCCTGCTGTTCGATTGTTTTTTCGAGTCGTGCCAGGAAGAAGTGTGGTTTGGCTTTATTGCCATAACCGGCGCTGTACAACAGGTGGCGTGTTGTCAGTGTCTTATTGATGGCCTGGGCATCGAACGGATCATACCGCCTTCCATCGATCTCAATGGGCGAGAATGACTTGTCTTCCAGCTTGCCCCACAACCCCTCGCGTGCTGTCAGCCAGTCGCCGAGCTCTCTTTGCGGCAGCGTCTTGCCAAAGGCATAGCCTTTCTCCCAGCGAAAATACTCGCGCATTTTCAGAAGATAGACACACATGGTGAAGTCACCGGCGAACCGCGCATCCGAAATATGGCAGTTGTGCTGAACAGTTTCCCGGGGTTGCAGAAACTCGGTGGGCAGCCGTGACTTTTGAGTCTGTGTACGCAAGCTGAATACCCGACTAAAACACTATGGAATTTGATGCTAGCATGATGTATTCTGCTTGGCCACTCTGTTTTCGGAAATACTTTTGTGCGTATCAGAAGCCGTTGGAACGACAAGGGGAAAAAGCGTTCACTGGAAGACGTAGCCGGTGCGCTGGCATTTATCGAATGGCGGATCGCCGGCGCTGCGCTGCTCAATCTTGAGAACGAGGGCTTCCAGACCGACAGCCAGTCACAACGACTGGATGTACTGCAGGAATTCTGCGCCTTCTTAATCCATGTCGCAGACCGCCTGATGCACGAAACCATGAACGACGAACAGCGCCAGCGCTTCATTATCGCCCTGGCACTGAAAATGGCGGACACGTACCACGATAACCGGGTCGATGCAGAGGGACGTGGCCGCGACTTCAGGCAAGCATTTATCGATAAAATCAACGTCCGAATGGCCGATTATGCGGATTTCCGCTTCGAGGATGGTGAGCCTGGTTACGCGTTCAAACGCTACCTGGGTGAGTGTGTGACCAACAGTATGGGGCCCAGAGACCGCAAATGGATCAGCGATCAGGTAATGGAAATCGAGATACCCGAGATGTTGAAAACACTGGAAAAAGGGCTGAAAGGCCTGTTTGAGTCAGGGACCGTGGAGCAGCGCAAGCGTTCTGTGGGCCGGTAGGCTTATTGAAGGATTCTGATACGCTCTAATTCCTGTGCGACAGTTCGGGATCTGGTACTATAGTCCAACGGTAACACACTGATAATTATAAACGTTGGGGGCTTGCCGTATGTACGAACAATTTTACGGATTCAAAGAACGCCCGTTTTCCCTGCTGCCGGACCCGGATTTTCTGTATCTGGGGGATAAACATCAGGCAGCTCTCGATCTGCTCGAGTTGACGATTTTCAATCAAGCCGGGTTCTGTGTTGTCAGCGGGGAAATCGGCGCCGGTAAAACCACACTGATCCGCGAACTGCTCAACCGCCTGGACGACGATATCTGTGTCGGACTGATTTCCAATACACATCCATCATTCGGTGAACTGCTGCAGTGGATCATGTCGGCTTTCAGCTTGAGCTGCGACACCGGCGATCAATTTGAGCTGCACAAACGCTTTCTGGATTTTGTCATCCAGCGATATAGCGAGAATAAACGCACCCTGCTGATTATCGATGAGGCACAGAATCTTTCCGTTTCGGCAATGGAAGAGTTGCGCATGTTATCTAATGTCAACTCCGACAAGGATCTCGTGCTGCAGATCATACTGGTGGGGCAGAATCAGTTACGCGATAAACTGCAGCTGCCGGAACTGCAGCAATTCGCCCAACGCATCGCCGTTGATCACCACCTGACCGGGCTGGATGAGACGGAAACCTGTGACTATATCCAGTATCGGGTAACCCGTGCGGGTGGTTCCAGGGATCTTTTCAGTGCGGATGCCTGCAGGACAATCTACCGCTGCAGTGATGGTATCCCGCGGCTGATCAACGGGATCTGTGATATCTGCCTGGTTTACGGGTATTCCGATAAAAGCCCGGTTATTACCCCGGAGTTGGTGAGAGAAGTCGTTAATGACCAGCGCACGGGTCACATCCGGACACCGGGACCGGGTGGCAAGGCCGATGACGTCGAGCTGACCGCCTTCGGCTCGACACTCGCTGCAGCTGCGGGCTCCATTGAGAATAAAAGCACTGTGCGCCTGAAGCCCGAATCGGAACCGCCCAGGGCGGAGATACCCGCTGCCGGTCAAATGCCGGACCCGCAGGAAAAGATTGCCACGTTAGAGGCGTCAGCCTCCGAAGATACTGAACATCCCGCCAAAGCGACCACTCAACAGGCATCGTCAGGCGCTGCGCCTGAAACCATTGTGGGCGCCATGGAGGCGTTGCGGCAACAAGGGCTTGAATCAAAAGCAGCGGGGGAGGCCCAACACACAGTCAGCGAGAACCATGCAGCGGACCTGTCCAGGCCTCACCGGCCTGTTTCAGGGGCAGAGCAGCGGTCCGGCCTCGACAGTCGGGAACGCAGCCCAGTCGTTTTCCGGGCGATTATCGGGCTGGTGCTGTTGATGAGTATCGGCGTCGCTGGATGGTTAAGCTGGCTGGCATGGGATGAATCCCCCGTTGCCGGGACTGTCGCGGCCGATGCCGAGCAGTCGGCTGTCCCGGCAGCAAAGGTGAACGTTCCGGCTATTGATCCATTGAGGCGTGACAACACGAGTAATACCGTGGAACAGCGCGAAGCGGCGCGTCTGGAAGAGGAACGACCGGCAGCCGAAAAACAGCTGGCAGAGCAACGTGAAGTGGAGCGTCTGGAACGGGAACGACAGGAAGCCGAGAAACGACTGGCGGAACTGCGCGAAGCGGAGCGCGTGGAGCGGGAACGGCTGGCGACCGAAAAACAGCTGGCAGAGCAACGTGAAGCGGCGCGTCTGGAAGAGGAACGACTGGCAGCCGAAAAACGCCTGGCAGAGCAGCGTGAAGCCGAGCGTCTGGAGCAGGAACGGCTGCAAGCCGAAAAACGCCTGGCGGAGCAGCGTGAAGCGGAGCGTCTGGAGCGGGAACGGCTGCAAGCCGAAAAACGCCTGGCAGAGCAGCGCGAAGCGGCCCGTCTGGAGCAGGAACGGCTGCAAGCCGAAAAACGCCTGGCAGAGCAGCGCGAAGCGGCCCGTCTGGAGC
>JBDNAP010000178.1:0-4309 GCA_039768325.1 Thiogranum sp. | reverse complement strand
TCGGGTTTTTCGATTATGCCGCGGGAGTACATGACTGTACTGGACGCTGACTGGGGTATTGCAGGCGAAGGTGAACAGAGCTTCGTGGCATTGATCGACGCCCTCGCGCTGGGCCTGGATCCTGGTAGCATCCCCGGTGTTATAGGCCGGACCAAGGATCCGCACAACGGCAGTCCTGCCAGCGGAATTCAACTGAATCCCCCGCAGCGGCTGGCAGACTGGTTTGCAGGGTATCGTCCGGCACGTGACCTGTTCGACTATGCCCGTTACCTGCGGCGTGGTGGCATGGGGAACATTCAGACCAAGCGTGGTTGTGTCTTCAAGTGCAGCTATTGCACTTACCCCCTGCTGGAAGGAAACCGATTCCGCGCCCGCGCCGCCACCGATATTGTCGATGAGATTGAAGCGTTGATGCAGGACTATGGTCCGCACCCGGTCTTCTTCGTCGATTCGATACTGAACTTCCCGCGTGGTCATGTGGAAAGTCTTTGCGAGGAAATCCTGGCCCGCGGGCTGCAGCTGCGTTGGAGCTGCTATGCCACGCCGGTCAAACTCGACCGGCACCAGGCCGAGCTGATGGCCCGCGCCGGCTGTGAAGGCATTGAGCTGGGTACCGATGCTGTCGATGACCGGCAGCTCAATCGTCTGGCCAAGTCGTTCAATGCCGGTGTGGCCGAACGGGCGAACCGTTACTGCCTGGAGGCGGGGCTCAGGGTATGCCAGACGCTGATCTTCGGCGCGCCGGGTGAAACCAGGGCCAGTATTCGCGCCACCTGTCGGGCATTGCAACGGATGAAACCCACCGCCGTAGTGGCCATGACCGGTGTGCGCCTCTATCCGGGCACACCGCTTACGGATTCTCTCATTGCCGAGGGCCGGGTGCGGGCCGAAGACATTGGCCTGATGCCCACTTTTTATATTGAACCTGAAGTCGCTGACTTCCTGCCCGGCTATCTGCTGCGGCAGGCCCATGAGGCCGGCAATTGGGTCTTGCCGGGTCTTGTCGATCCGCTGTTACCACGCAGTCAGCGCGTCCTGCGCGGGCTGGGTATCTCCGGCCCGTTGTGGCGGCTGTTACAGAAACCCTGGATGCTCAGATTCAACCGCATAAAATTCCGGCGCCTGAATACCAGCTGGGGCGTTCCGAACCCGGGTAGGAAAGTGGTATGAGAGCCGAGCCCGTTCCGGCAGGCTCCCGGGATTAGCCGCGGCGCTGCGCGATACCCTGGTTTTCTTCCAGCTCCCGTCGCATCCAGTGCCAGTGTGGCTTTGTCAACTGCGGCGGTACCAGCATCACCGGGCAGGTGGCTTTGCGCATCACTTTCTGGCCCACGCCGCCGAACAGCGCGTGGTAAACATTACCATGGCCGTGCGACCCCATGATGATGAGTTCTGCTGTGATCCGATCGGCTTCCGCGAGGATGGTTGTACTCACGGTGCCCGAGAGGAAGCGGGTAACAACATGAATACGTTGCCGGCGCAGTTGGTTGGCCAGATCCCGCAGTTGGCGGCGTTGCAGACGCAACTGTTTTGCGACCTGGGTGCGAAGAATATCGCGGTCCAGGTTAAAGGGTACCGATGACTTGCTGGCTGGGGCCACGTGAATCAGCCACAGTTTGCCGACAAAGGATTGAGCAATACACGCTGCCCGTTCCACGACAGCACCACTCATTTCGGATAAATCTACTGCAACTAAGAGGTTTCTCATCCATCCCCGCCCTCTGGTCACTCGCTAGACTGCAGCCAACCGGAAAGTTCAACAACATCTTGCCGGTTGTTCTAATCACTATAGTCCATTTTTGCGGGACCTGCCGGACGGGATTCAGGGCATTGAAATTATTTATTCCGGGATCGCTTCAACGCAGATTGCGTCCCACAATTCGCCGCGTGGTTTTACCTTTCCGGTAGCGTACTTTGGTTTTTGCACGGCTGAGCGCTTTTTCGGCGAGACGTTGTTGCGAGCCGATTTCCTCTTCGGCGGTTCTGGGTTGGCGCTGCATATAACTCCCATCTGCATCCATTTCCCAGGCATTGCGATAATCATTGAGCTGTTCGTCCAGAATGTCGCGTAAATCACGTCTAAGCGCCTGATCTTCTACCGGCGTAACGACCTCGACGCGGGACTCCAGGTTGCGTTGCATCGCATCTGCCGAACCGATGAAGTATTCTTCCTCGCCGCCATTCTGGAAATAATAGATCCGGGTGTGCTCCAGGAAACGACCGACAATACTGATGACCCTCCCGCTGTCGGAAAGACCTGCAATACCGGGGCGATAGCGGCAGGTATCACGCACGATCAGATCGACCCGTACGCCATCGCGACTGGCTTCGTAGAGCGCGCGTGTCACATCGGCATCTTCGAGCGCATTCATCTTGAACTGGATCAACCCCGGCTTTTTCAAACTGTGAAGCTTGCGTTCACGCTCGATACGCGCCAGCAGACTCTGCTTTAAGACCTTCGGTGCGGGCAGCAGCTTGCGGTAGAAGCGGTCTGGCGTATAACCGGTAGTCAGGTAGTTGAACAGCTCACCTGCATCACGGCCAAGATCTTCATCGTTGGTCAGTATGCCAAGGTCGGAATACAGCCGGGCGGTGCCGGCGTGGTAGTTGCCGGTACCGATGTGCAGATAGCGTTTCAAGCCATTGTAATCGTTGCGCACGACCAGAATGATCTTGGAGTGTGTCTTGAGTCCCACGACGCCGTAGGTGACATGAATGCCGGCCTCTTCCATGCGGGCCGCCCAGCGTATGTTTGCCGCTTCATCGAAGCGTGCCTTCAGCTCGACGACCACCGCGACCTGTTTCCCATTGCGTGCGGCACTCACCAGATAATCCACCACCTTGGTGTCGCTGGACGTCCGGTACAGGGTCATTTTAATGGCGCGGACCTTGGGGTCCTGGCTGGCTTCCTTGAGAAAGCGTTCCACCGAGGTGGCAAACGATTCATAAGGGTGATGAAGAAGGAACGGCCCCTGGTCGCGAATGGTATAAAAGATGCTCCGGTTGCTCTGCAGCATGGGATGGTCGACGGGCTGGTGCGGGACATCGTGTAACTCGGGCATCTCGATTGCAACGAGCTGAAACAGATCCCGCATAGCGAGCATATCCTTTTCAGCGCTGAATACGTCGGCCTGTTCATTGAGGCCGAACTCCGCCGCCAGCATGCCGCGGCTGGTTTCATCCATGTCACCCTGGATCTGCAGACGGACGATGGGCGCAAAGCGCCGGTCACGCAGTTCCGACTCGATCATCGCAAGCAGGTCATCTGCTTTATCCTCATCACGTTCCGTATTGGCGTTGCGCGTCAGCCGGAACATGTAACAGCTGGCGATCTCCATTTCCGGCAGCAGCAGGTCCAGGTTGTGTTTGACGACGTCCTCCAGTGCGACAAAATGATTCCGCTCCGGTAACTGCAGGAATCGTGGTACGCCATTACTGGTCGGGACCTTGATCCGCGCCAGCGACATCTTGCCCTCTTCACCGGGAAAGCGTGTTCGCACCAGCAGGTTCAGGGAAAGATTCGAAATGAAGGGAAAGGGATGGGCCGGGTCAATCGACTGCGGTGTAAGCAGGGGAAAAATATTGTCGTGGTAATAGTCCCTGAGGTGCGTGGCATCTTCCTGACTCAGTTCCCCGTAGGACAGCAGCTTGATATCGTGCTGGCGCAGTTCGGCGAGGATGGTGTGCAAGGTATCGTGCTGCCGCATCTCCTGCGCCCTGACCTGTTCGTAACATTCGTCGATCTGCTGCTTCGGTGTGCGGCCATCAACGGTCAGTCTGGCCACCCCGGCGCCCAATTGCTGCTTCAGGCCGCCGATACGTTTCATGAAGAATTCATCGAGATTCGAATTGACAATAGCCAGAAACTTCAGGCGCTCGAGTAGCGGGTTCCTGCTATCTTCAGCCTCGCGCAATACGCGCTGGTTGAAACTCAGCCAGGTAAGCTCACGGTTGAGGTAGAATGCCGGATCATTCAAATCCGCTTGCATGATACTGGATACCACAGCCTGCTTGATTTCATCAGTAGCCATTGCCGATATCTCACCCCACTGAGCGTTTTGATTGCCATCCCCAATAATACGATCTGTATACACCGCTGGGAACCGAAGATCGAGTTGCAGGCTAACTGCTTAATAAGCTTCTGATTTCTTGCCAGATAATCTGGAGTTATTTGACGGTCCGGCCTTGAACTTTAGGTCCTGCTCATGGATAATGCCGCGTTCTAACGCGCCCGTAGCTCAGCTGGATAGAGTACCTGGCTACGAACCAGGCGGTCGGGAGTTCGAATCTCTCCGGGCGCGCCATAAAT
>JBDNAP010000177.1:0-10011 GCA_039768325.1 Thiogranum sp. | reverse complement strand
CCCCCTTCGATTCTGCAGTGACTCTGTCGACGCTGACCTGCCTGGACAAGCGGGCGTTTTGATCCGACCCTTTTGTAAGCCAGGAGTTCAGAGTGCGTTGCAGACACTTGAAAAATGATCATGGATCAGGAAAGGCAATGTACATGCCAACTTCCATGGACATAAGGTATCTGCGCTAAACACTTCGGTAGTGGTATTCTCGGCAAGGTATGTCAGACATTGAGCTCGATGTTTGTGTTTCCGATCGACGACATGCCGTAAGCCTTCTCATTTGTCACCGGCCTCTTTAAGCTCTCTGCTGAAAGAGGTGTATCGCGGAGGTTAAAATGATATCGACACCGATGGTTCGGTTCAGCCTGGCCGCTCTCATGGCCGGCCTTTTCCTCGCGGCGGCACAGTCCGCGGTTGCGAAAAACATCAGGATTACACCCATCGGCAGTCACGATGGCGAGTTCTGCCGGTTTGACCGGGCGATGGTATTGGAAGACCCGGATGGTACCCGCCTGCTCTATGATGCCGGCCGTACGGTCGCCGGGCCGACCGATACCCGCCTCGACGGGATTGATGTGGTTCTGGTGAGCCATATGCACGGTGACCATGTCGGGGATCGCCACATATCGCGTGTCAATGCGGGTGACTGCGGCGCCCCTGAGGTTACGGAGACGGCCACGCCGAACACCAACAGCGTCAATATCGCCCTGGCGCGGAAGGCCGTCATCATCACCGGCAGCGAGATGCCGAAGTTCTTTGCGGCCAAGCTCGAGGCGCTGGGTGGTGACCCGGATGCCGCCCAGCTGGTGCGTTTTGGTGCTTCGCGCCGGGTCGGCGGCGTGACCATTGCCACGGTACCGGCGCTGCACTCGAATGGTATTGCCGGGGCGATGATCGGCGGCGAGCTTGGCGACATGCTCGATGCGGCCGGCCTGACCGCGTATGCCGGGCCGCCGACCGGCTACGTCCTTACTTTTTCGAATGGCCTGGTTGTCTACCTGTCGGGCGATACCGGTATCACCGCCGAGCAGGACGCGGTCGTGCGCCGGCACTACAGCGCAAAACTCGCGGTTATCAATATCGGTGATACCTTTACCACCGGCCCGAAGGAAGCCGCCTATGTCGTCAACGAGCTGATCAGGCCTGCGGCGGTTATCGCTTC
Source organism: Thiogranum sp. (assembly GCA_039768325.1). Taxonomy (GTDB): domain Bacteria; phylum Pseudomonadota; class Gammaproteobacteria; order DSM-19610; family DSM-19610; genus Thiogranum. The sequence goes on along the minus strand of JBDNAP010000177.1, from coordinate 8,858 downwards.
ACATGCCAATGAGGCGGCGACCCGGGGTGGAAAGCTCATCACCGGCACCCGCACGGAGACTTTTATCAAGGCGACACGTGTGCCTGTTCATATCCCGCTCAGTGGCCGCACGATGGAATTTGACCGCAGTGGAGTGTGTGTCGCCGGCTGCTGACACAAGGCTTTGACCGAACATGGAGTGAATGCGATGGTACGTCTTGCGGGTGTGATCTGTACGGCCTTTCTGTTCCTTAGCACAGTGTCGGCGGCCGGGCCCGATGCGGCGACAACCCGGCTCATTCAGGAGTTGGGGCTCAGGCAAAGCCCGCAACCCATCCGCGAGGCGGCCTACTGGCAGAAGCCCCGGCGTATTGTGGTGGTGATGGAGGCCCGGCAGCGGGAATCCAGGCCCGATGCGGTGAAGTGGTTGCAGCCGGTAGCGGGGGATGCCGAGATAGTCGTCGCGCCATCGCGCAAAGAAGCGGCGAATCTGCTCGAGGGAGCGGATGTGCTGCTCGGCTATTGCACGCACGAGACGCTGAGCAAAGGCAAGCAACTGCGTTATATCCTCAATTATTCCGCCGGGGTCGATAAATGTATGAGCTCACCCCTGATCCGGCAGCGCGATCTGCTGGTGACCAATATGCAACGCATCTACGGGCCGGGTATTGCCGAACACGCGATTGGCATGATGTACATGCTGACCCGCAAACTGCACGTCTTCCACGACCGGCAACGAGAGCGACAATGGGATCGCAAGGCGGTCACCCGCACGCAGCTGTGGGAGGTACAGGGCCGTACCATGCTGGTCGTCGGGCTCGGTGGTATCGGCACGCAGATCGCGCAGCGCGCGAATGCCCTCGGCATGCGTGTGATCGCGACGCGTAATTCCTCGCGTGACGGACCGGATTTCGTGGAGTATGTCGGTCTGTCGCATGAGCTGGCCGAACTCGCCGGGCAAGCCGATGTCGTCGTCAATGCCACGCCGCTGACACCGGCGACGACGGGACTGTTCGATCGCAGCTTGTTTGGCAAAATGAAACCGGGCGCCTATTTCATCAATGTCGGTCGCGGCAAAAGCGTGGTGACCGACGATCTCATCGACGCCCTGAACACCGGGCAGCTCGGCGGGGCCGCCCTGGACGTGCAGGATCCGGAACCGCTGCCGCCCGGGCATCCCCTGTGGCGCGCCAGGAACATCATTATCACCCCCCACATCAGCGCCGGCTCGGATACCCAGATGCAACGCTTCTGGCTGGTGGCGCGCGAAAACCTGCGCCGCTATACACAGGGCGAGCGCATGCTCAACGTTGTAGACAGCGGGCGCGGGTATTAGCGAATCGCTACCAACCAGTTAAAATAATCCAATAATACAATTAGATAGGCTGTTACTGCCCGTTCATAGCAGCCTTCAATTGCGTCGCTGTCGCTTCAATTTCAAGCAGCAGGTGTTGACCCTTGGTCCGGGAACCTCCATACTCCGTTTTCGAGTATGGGAAATAATTCCCAATTTATGATCGGGAGGAGATCAATCATGAATCAACGTTACTTAGTCGGGCTGGCGTCCTGCACCCTGGTACTGGCGGCCTGCGGCGGTGGTGGCGGTGGCGGCACCTCGTCAACGTCCCTGGCGTCCCCGTCCCTGGCGTCCCCGTCCAGCATCGAGGGCACCGTGCCCGGCACGCGAATCGAGGCCTTCGGCGACAACGGTTCTTACTATGTCATTTCATCGACGGACGACGGAACCAGCGAGCATCCCTTTGAGCTGGAACTGCCCCCCGGCATTGGCTTCCGCATGGTGATGATCACCAATGAGGGGACTCCCGAACGGGTGGTCACACCCATCGCCTTCCGGGATTCGACTGGCAAGGTCCGCAGCCGTCTGGCGCTGGGCGCCGGCAACAGGATCGATCTGGGACACGTCCCGCTGCATATGGGCCGGAACGCGGCCGCAGCCGAGGATCTGGACGGCGACGGGGTGATCGACAGCCCGATGGTGCTTGACGACGTCGGTGCGAACAATCCCCTTGCGCAGTCTGACTACGATGAGGACGACATGGACGATTACAACGATCCCGACCACGGTGGCTACCACTACGGCGACACACCCGACCCGCAGGATCATGACGACGACGGTGTGCCCAACGTTTATGACGACGATCATGTGGCCAGTGCGAACGACACCGATGGCGACGGCTTACCGGACCGCGTCGATGCGAATCCGCGCAACGAAGAGAACCACGACAACCGCGAGCTGGAAGGCGATTGCGACGGCGACGGCTACCATGACGAAGACCACGACCATGATGGCTTCTACGATGACGATGACGACCGTGACGGGTATCACGACGACGACCTCGATCGGGACGGGCGCCACGATGATGACGATGAGGCAAGCGATGACGATGATGATCGCTCCTGCGGTGGTGCGTCGCCGACTCCGACACCCGGTCCAACCCCGAGCCCGACTCCCGGTCTGAGCCCGACCCCGACGCCGACCCCGAGCCCGACTCCCGGTTTGAGCCCGACCCCAACCCCGAGCCCGACTCCCGGTTTGAGCCCGACCCCGACCCCGAGCCCGACTCCCGGTCTGACTCCGACGCCGACGCCGACGCCGAGCCCGACGCCCACCCCGGCTCCGACGCCTACACCGACGCCCACTCCGCTGGCTGGCCAGGCTCTGTACAGCGCCAACTGCAGTGGATGCCACAGTAACCCCGCCCGTTTCGCCGGTATCTCGGCGGCAGGCATCGAGGCCGCGATCGTGGACATAGGCAGCATGAATTCCCTGTCGGCGCTGAGTGCGCAGCAGGTTCAGGCAATCGCCGACTATCTTGCAACGCTGTAGAAAATTACAGCAGTCGACTAATGTCGATTTAACTAACGGGTGTCGGTGACAAATGAATACGATTTGTCACCGACACGAATGGCACTTAGTTAAGGCGCCTCTTCCTCTGTAGGGTCGAATTTATTCGGCCAGCAGCTGTTGGCGGCTACCCACATAGTAGCCATATCCGGGATGATAGATGGTATGGCAACGTCGTTGGTCGAATGAATTCGACCCTACAATGGGCTAAATAGCTTAACTTAGCGCCATTCGTCACCGACACCATTAAGGCATCTCTCCTTAGTCCCCGTACCGTCATTCCGGCGCATGGCGGACAAAAGCGCGCAGCGCGTTGAACGCCAACCGGCGGCCCGCAGGGTGAGTGCAGTGGCAAATCGCTGTGTCTCCAGCCGGGTGTCGCACAACACTTCAGGTCAGTGAGTGAGGTTTCAACCACTTTGCTACACTTTCAGCCTGTACAACATTTCCGCGACCCGATACACCCGTTAAGGTAGATGAAATGACTCGCGTTCTCTCTCTGTTGCTGCTGGCTTTTATGGTTCTTCCCCCCTCAGGGCCGGCGACGGCAGACGAGAGCAAAGAGCTGCGCAAGCAGCGTCACGATGCCCAGCAAGAGCGCCAGAAACAGAAAAACGCACGTGCCGCCGAAATAAACGAGGCCACCAGAGCCTTCAAAGAGTATGCCCGTGATCTCAAGACCGACTACCGGGCGCAGTTAAAGGACCTGGATACCGGCTTCAAACTGCGGCGTGTGGAACTCAAGGCCGACCACAAAGTCAGGGTCGCCGGCGCCGAAGCCGAATACCAGAAGAAGCTGCCGGGTCTTTTTATGGATCCGGGAGTCGAGTTTACCGAACAGTCTGTCCAGCAGATGCAGACAGAGGCAAAGGCCTTCGCCGACGCGCTGTTTGAGCTGAAGAAGCGGTCCGCCGAAGAGTTGCACAGGGAGCTCATTGCCAATGAGGAAAAAAAGAATGCGTTGCTGAGCGAAGCGGATCAGATGGCGCTGGATGAAGCTTCGAAGCTTGGTCTGACTGCGGAGTATGTCCCCATACTGGCCACCCCGATAGGCGATGGGCTTACCAGTCAGGAGTAGCGATGGAACGACAGGGAGGAGAAGGAAGCCGTAAAACTCGAGGAACGCAACAGGAAAACCCTGAGCGCGTTCCGCAACGGCGACAAGTTGCGTCAATGGGAAATCGGCAATTTGAATGAGGATTTCAAGCTCACCTGGGACGAGAAGGCCGAGCTCCATGCGCTGGACTCGGAACGGGTCTTCTACAACCCCCTGTTCGTGCAGGCAGCCCAGGGGGAGCAGTTCGACCGGCAGAAGTACATGGCGGAAATAGCGGAGCTCAACGAGAAGACGAAGCTGATCAGGATCGAGTACCGCAAGATCCGTGACAAGAACCGCATCACGCGGCGGGAAGAGAAAAAGGCGATTCTCGCCAACTGAGCGGGCGATTCCCTTTTAACGCTTTTCCCATTGATAGACACGCATCGGTGGGATGTTTAACAGTTCCATCGCCATTTGTTCCGGTCCGAGCACGGGCCGGCACAGGGTGGCGACTTGTCCGCTTACCTGGTATGCCACGAAGCGTCCGTTTGGCGCGAGCAGGGACGAAATTGCCTCGATCACCTGCGATCCCGCGCTATCGTTCATAGTGGAAAAGGGAATGCCAGAAATAAAGACTTCGGGTGCATTCAGTCCATACCTTGAAATGATTGTCTCCAGCTCGCACGCGCTACCCAGGTGAGCAATCAGCCGATCATCCTCTATTCCGCTAACCAGCGAATGAAAATGCGGGTTGATTTCTATACTCAGGAGCCTGGCGTCCTGCGGCATCGCCTTTAGTATCGCTCGCGTGGTACCTCCCGTGCCGGAACCCAGCTCTACGATCGTCATGGCCGAAGCGATGGCGGAGGCCCCCAGGATGCGTTGCTCAAGGAATCGGGAGCTGGGAATGATTGACCCGATCTGAAGCGGGTGTTTCAGGAATTCCTTGAAAAAGGCAAACCGGCCGTTCAGCAGGGAATTACCTGGCTTTTTGTCAGCTTTTTGTTTTTTCAATCGAATTCCTGTTTATGTCATCTGGTAATTGGTATAAGACCTGCGCGAAATTCCATGATTTACTTTATTATGTCCAGCAGCAAGATGAAAGGCCCTGAATAAAAGCTAGCAGATCCAATGGTCTTGTTACGGGTAAAGAACGCCTTCTTGAGTTAAGACAGCGGATTCAGAAGGAAAGCCACTGCGACTCATTGTGTGCTTCATCGTTTCGCCCGCTGCGCGGAACAGGTGTACCAAGTGACTGACATCCGGGTGAACACAAGGCCAGCTAACATACTATGGATCGCAAGCCTGCAACATCCACAGTCCCTCGTCTTATCAGCGTGCTGCTGTTTATCTGCTTTGCTTTTGAGCAGGCTTGCGCCGAAAGCCAAGAGGAAAAAACGGCGCCCGATGGTAAGCCACTATGGGAATTCGGTGTTGGGGCGTTTTCCGGCTGGTTGCCCGACTATCCCGCGGCCGGACAGAATACAGTTCAGACTATCGCTGTGCCGGTGCCGATCTATCGCGGCGACATCTTGCGCGTGGGTGGCGAGGAAAACAGGGGTGCGGTAAGCGGCCGCTTCATTAACAACGATCGGTATGAATTCGATATCAGTCTCAGCGGCGCTTTCCCGGTCGATTCCGGCAGCAATAATGCCCGCCGAGGTATGCCGGATCTGGATTTACTCCTCGGGATCGGGCCTCAATTGAGGTTAAAGTTAATCAACGAGCCCGGCCACAGGAAACTGAATTTCAATTTGCAGGTGCGTGCCGTTTATTCGACAGATTTTTCATCAATTGACAGTCGTGGTTACGTGTTTAACCCGAAGCTGAATTACACCCGGGAACATGTAAGCGACCTGGACCTCAAGGTATTCAGCAGTGTGGGACCCATTTTCGCAACTGAAAAACTCATGGACTACTTTTACCAGGTAGATGCTGAATTTGTCACGCCCACGCGCCCGGCCTATGATGCCGATGCCGGTTATCTCGGCTCGAATATTACACTCGGCATGTCGAAGCGTTTCAATAAGCGGTTTCGCTTCATGCTGGGAACCCGACTCGGCATCCACAGCGGCGCTACCAATGACGACAGTTCCTTGTTCAAGGATGAGCTGAACGTGAGCGTTTTTTCAGCGTTCGTCTGGTCTATTTTTCAGAGTGAAGAGCGTGCCCGTTGAATGAGGCTCCGCGCTTTTTAGCAGTGGCTGAAGCGCCGGCCAGGTCGCGCGGAATGCGCTGCCGAATTTCTGTTAAGGGCGTCTAACACGCACTGTCGGGCCTGAGTGATGTCCTGTAATTTAGTTTAATCCGTAGCAAACGACCGGACCTGAAACACAGCGATATGCCCAGAAACAAGCAGCATGCAACGACCGAACAGCGTCCAGCCAGCCGCGATCTTCGCGTACTGGTGCAGCTGTTTACCTTTCTGCGACCCTACCGCCGTGCCGTGCTGGCGGCGGTGATCGCACTGCTGCTTGCGGCTGCTGCAGTACTCGGTTTCGGTGTTGTCCTGCAACGCGTTGTCGATCAGGGCCTGAGCAGCGGCTCGAGTGCGGCGCTGAACCAGGCGCTGTTGCTGTTCCTGGTGGTTGTCACCGTGATGGCGGCTTCAGTGGCGGCGCGGGTCTACCTGGTCACCTGGATCGGTGAACGTGTTGTGGCCGATATCCGCAAGGCGGTGTTTGCCCGGGTGCTCAAACTGGAGCCGGCGTTCTTCGAAGTGACACGCACCGGCGAAGTGATTTCCCGCTTGATCACCGATACCTCGCTGCTGCAGGTTGTGGTCGGTTCGACGCTTGCTATTGCGGTGCGTAATGCACTGCTGATCAGCGGCGGACTGGTGATGCTGGCCATTACCAGTGGCAAGCTGGTATTGCTGGTATTGCTTGGTGTTCCTGTTGCGGTGATACCGCTGTGGCTGCTCGGTCACCGGGTGCGCAGCCTGTCGCGCAGCAGCCAGGACCGGATTGCCGATATCGGCTCCCTGGTTGATGAAGTGTTATACGGTATCCGTACGGTACAGGCGTTCTGTCATGAGCGCATCGATCAGCGGCGTTACGGTGAACAGGTGGAGTCGGCTTTTCACGCCGCCATTCGGCGTACCCGTGTCAGTGCGCTGCTCACTGCCACGGTCATGTTGTTCACGTTTGTCGCTATCAGTATCGTGTTGTGGGTGGGGGGGCATGATGTACTGGCCGGGCGCCTCACGGGCGGGCAACTGTCTGCATTTGTATTTTATGCCTTGCTGGTCGCCGGTTCGGTGGGTGCACTGAGCGAGGTGGCCGGCGAGCTGCTGCGTGCCGCCGGTGCCACTGAACGTTTGCTGGAACTGCTCAACACCGAACCGCTTATATCCCCACCGTCCGTTGCCGTTGCACTTCCCGAACCCGCGCGTGGCGAGGTGCAGTTTCGCAATGTCACCTTCCGCTACCCCTCGCGGCCCGACAGCCCCGCACTCAGCGAGTTGTCATTGAGCTTGCAACCTGGCCAGAAGGTTGCACTGGTCGGCCCGTCGGGTGCCGGCAAGTCTACGCTGTTGCAACTGCTGTTGCGCTTTTACGATCCGGATGCCGGCGTCATTCGTTTCGATGGTGTCGATATCCGCGACGCCGATCCTCAGCAGCTGCGTGGGCGCATGGCGCTGGTGGCACAGGAGCCGGTCATCTTCGGTGCCGATGCCTGGGAGAATATCCGCTACGGTTTCCCTGGTGTAAGCGATGCAGACGTGCGGCGCGCTGCCGAAGCCGCACACGCGGCGGAGTTTCTCGACCGCTTACCGCAGGGCTTCGATACCTTCCTCGGTGAGCGCGGCATCCGTCTGTCCGGTGGGCAACGACAGCGCATCGCCATCGCCCGCGCCATTCTGCGGGACCCGGCCGTGCTGCTGCTCGATGAGGCCACCAGTTCCCTGGACGCCGAGAGTGAACGGCTGGTTCAGGATGCGCTGGAGCAACTGATGCAGGCGCGCACCACGCTGATTATCGCGCATCGTCTTGCCACGGTGCGCAAAGTCGATCAGATCCTGGTGATGGATGGGGGGCGTATCGTTGCCAGCGGTCGCCATGACGAGCTGGTCACCGAGCACGGGCTTTATGCGCGGCTGGCGGCACTGCAGTTCCGCGAACCGGCAGAGCCACTGGCGGCGTTGTTACCTTAGCGCAGCCTGTACCAGCCGGATGTCGTCAACCCACACGGTACCGCTGCCCTCGATGACCAGGTTGAGTTTTACGTTGTCCGGGTTCTCTCCTGTTTTCAGGAAGAACGGCGCTTCCTGGGACGCCCATTCAACTGTGCCGGACACGGCCGTGTCCAGCGCACGCGAGAAGAATTCGCCCTTGCCGGGAAAGTGGCACCACATTTCCAGGTAGACTTTGCCCTGCAGATTTTCGCTGCGCAGTTTGGCCTGATAGCTCAGCCTGGCATTCTCCACGTCGAGCTCACCGGTCTCGAACAGGCGAACGGTTGTGGCTTGATTCGCCGTGATGCGCAGTGAACCGCCTCCGTCTGAGGAGATGTCCGTGTCGAGCTCCACACCGGAGCGGGTGAGCACGTCGTGCATGTCGTTCATCGCATAGTGCCTGAGCTCGACAGTCTCGCCCGAGGGTTTGGAACAGCCGGATGCGAAAGCGATGCCGGCGAGGGTGATCACCAGTAAGTTGATTCCAGGTTTCATAGCAAACTATTCTCCATTACAAGGAAGCTCGGATTAATCCGTCATGCCGGGGTATTCGCCGGGATGGCGGCACGGGAATTAATCAGAGATACCCTAAGTTAAGCGGATTGGTGGATTTCGATTCATGTCAAAAACACATTCGCCGAGGCAGGACCACTGAACCCCGGAAATACCACATTGGCATCCGTACCACCCAGGCGTTTGTCGAGCAGTTCCGTCAATAGCGTACGCAGGTCTGTGGTGATGCGCAGGTCTTCACCCATTTCCAGGTTGGCCGGCGCCAGGCCCGGCCAGTCGCTGAT
>JBDNAP010000176.1:0-5934 GCA_039768325.1 Thiogranum sp. | reverse complement strand
TGATTTATGTCAATTTAAAAGCGACGCTCCACCAGGATATATTGTGAGTTCTAGATGTCTCTTTTCTCCGAAGTCATCCGGCGGTCTGCCCTATTAATATGCTGCTTACTTCAATGTGTTCGCTGAGCAACCCGTAAGGGGAATAGTCACTATGCATTTGACATTGCACGCCCCTAATGTCCACAGTGGGGGAGGATTCGTGTTATTGCGTGAGTTGCTAGACGCCTCCTCTGGTTGCCTGAGGCGGGCCCAGTTGGATGAACGTACCCGAGAACGCTTGGAGTTGCAGGTAGCACCGGAAGTTCACTATGTCAGGCGTAGGGTGGTGGCACGGCTTGTCGCGGAGTGGCGATTATGGCGCGCTAGTAAGCCCGATGATCTGGTGCTGTGTTTCCATGGCCTGCCGCCGCTGCTTCCGGTACGCGGCAGGGTTGTGGTGTTTCAGCAGAATCGTTATTTGCTAGGAGTTAATTCACTTCGACAACTGCCCGCAAAGGTTGCCTTGCGCATTGCCTTTGAGCGGGCGGTCTGTATGTTGCTTCGGCGTAATGTGGATGAGTATGTGGTGCAAACGAAAACGATGGCAGAGGGGCTGCGGCGTTGGCACGGGGGTGATCCCTCAGTCCGTGTGTTGCCGTTCGTGAACCTGTTTGACTCTGTGTATAGCAAAGATCATACGGCTGCCCGGTATGATTTTGTTTATGTGGCGGACGGAATTGCGCACAAGAACCATGAGCGTTTGATCGATGCCTGGTTATTACTGGCCAAGGCAGGTCTGTTTCCCTCATTGGCGTTGACGCTGGGTTCGGATGATCGAAGATTGCTGGACCGGTTGGAGCGTTTAGGTTCTGGAAGTGAGATTCGTGTAACTAACCTGGGCGAGTTGCCCAGGGGGCAGGTATTGAAGCTGTATCAGTCTGCTGGTGCGTTGATTTACCCTTCTACGTCAGAGTCTTTCGGTCTTCCACTACTGGAAGCGGCAGCCGCTGGACTGCCGATTGTGGCGGCAGAACTCGATTATGTTCGCGATGTCGTTACACCGGTGGAGACTTTTGACCCGGAGTCGGCTGTGTCGATTGCCCGGGCGGTGCGACGTTTCCTGGGTTGCCCGGAGACACCGGGGCCGGTTATGACGGCGAGCGAATTCGTGGAGCGAATCCTGCGACTGTGAAGATTCTGGTTTCCTCTCAGCACTTCTGGCCTGAGGACTTTCGCATCAATGATCTTGTTCAGGCGCTGGTCGAACGTGGATTAAAGGTGGACGTCCTGACGGGTAAGCCAAATTATCCCGAAGGCCGGTATTTTCCGGGATATCGAGGCTGGGGTTGTCAACAGGAACATTGGTCAGGGGCAACGGTGTTTCGGATTCCTTTGGTGGCACGGGGTTCCGGCAGGGCATTACGGCTTGTCATCAACTATCTTTCGTTTATCGGCGGCGGGCTGATATTCGCGCCATGGCTGCTGAGACGGCGTAGTTACAGTCTTGTTTTTGTATACGCGTCATCTCCGTTGCTGCAAGCCATACCGGCTATCTTTCTGGGCTGGTTGAAGCGGTGTCCGGTCATCGTCTGGGTTCAGGATCTATGGCCCGAGAGCCTGGTCGCCACTGGCTATGTCCGCAATCGTCTTGTCCTGGCGGGTGTGGGGCGGATTGTGCGTTTTATCTATCGCCATTCAGATCTCCTGCTGGTTCAGTCGCGGGCGTTCGAGCCGTCTGTCGCCGCGGCAGCGCCGGGTAAGACGATTGTGTATTATCCGAATGCCGTGGAAGCGTTGTTCTGTGCCCCTCCCAGGGGTGAGCAGTCCGTCGTGGCGGGACTGGGCACGGGATTTCCGGTCGTTTTTGCCGGCAATATAGGCGCGGCTCAGGCCGTGGATGTTATTGTGGAGGCGGCCTCATTACTGGAAAATTATGCTGATATTCGCTTTGTCGTGTTGGGTGGTGGCAGTCGCAGGGACTGGTTGCGCCGGGAAGTTCAGGCGCGTGGTTTGACTAACGTCTATATTCCAGGCCGATACCCTGTTGAGGCAATGCCGGGTATTCTGCGAAAGGCCTCGGCGCTGTTGCTGACGCTGGCCGACGAGCCGATATTTTCAGTGACGGTACCCAGCCGGTTACAGACCTACATGGCCGCCGGAAGGCCGATTCTGGCCAGCGTGAATGGTGAGGGTGCGCGCCTGGTCATGGAGGCGGAAGCGGGCCTGGCGACACCAGCCGGGGAACCCCGGGCGCTGGCCGATGCCGTATTGCAGTTGTTCAGGATGTCGCCTGCTGAAAGAGAAAAGATGGGTAACAACGGTCGCCGCTATTCCAGTCAGCATTTCGATCGCACGCTGCTGGTTGACCGCTTGCTGGACCATTTCGGGTCGGTAACCTCACTGAAAGTGAATGATCGATGAGAATACTGGTGCTGGGCGCGAGCGGAATGCTCGGCAGTGCAATGATCCGCGTTCTCGATGAGCACGGGGATTTCGATGTTTACGGCTCGGCGCGTTCAATCGACGTGGGACGGTTTTTCCCCACGAAGATAGCGCAACGTCTGATAAGCGGCGTCGATGTTGAGAATCATGATGCGCTGATAACTGCTTTCTCTCAGGTCCGTCCGCAGCTCGTAATTAATTGTGTCGGACTGATCAAGCAGTTGTCGGAAGCCAGCGACCCCTTGCGCTCGATTCCCGTTAACGCTTTGCTGCCCCACCGTCTGGCACGGCTTTGCGGGGTTTCCGGTGCGCGCCTGGTCCACATAAGCACGGATTGTGTTTTTTCCGGAGGGCAGGGTGGCTATTCAGAGTCCGATCCTTCGGATGCCAGGGATCTGTATGGTGTATCCAAATATCTGGGTGAGGTGCATTATCCCGATACCGTTACCCTGCGTACCTCTATTATCGGACACGCGCTTGATAATTCCAACGGCTTGATAGACTGGTTTCTCGCCCAGCAGGGGCAGTGCAGGGGTTTTACCCGGGCAGTTTTTTCCGGATTGCCGAGCGTGGTACTGGCGCAGGTGGTTCGGGATGTCATAATACCTGATTCCGGGCTGCATGGGCTGTATCATGTGGCCGCAGACCCTATCGCCAAGTTTGATTTGCTGGAACTGGTTGCCGAGGTGTACGGTAAGTCGATCGAAATCATCCCGGACGATTCGCTGCAGGTCGATCGATCGCTGAACGCGGAACGTTTCCGGGCGGCGACGGATTACGTCGTGCCGGATTGGCCCGAGCTTATTAGAGTTATGCATTCGTATTATTCAAAAGCTGTGAATTGATATCATGTTTAATGACAGTGTGCTGATGATTACCGGGGGTACCGGTTCTTTTGGAAAAGCCGTGTTGGAACGCTTCCTGTCAACGGATGTCAGCGAGATTCGTATTTTCAGTCGTGACGAAAAAAAGCAGGAAGAGATGCGCATTGCCCTGAATAACGACAAGCTGAAGTTTTACATTGGTGACGTGCGCAATTACGACAGCATCCATCAGGCCATGAAGGGTGTGGATTGTGTCTTTCATGCGGCCGGTCTCAAGCAGGTTCCATCCTGCGAGTTTTACCCCATGGAAGCGGTACGAACCAATGTGGTCGGCGCCGAGAACGTGATGTCTGCCGCCATCGCCAACGGTGCCAGGCGCGTGGTGGTGTTGAGTACCGACAAGGCCGTCTACCCGATTAACGCCATGGGTTTGTCCAAGGCGATGATGGAGAAGCTGATGGTGGCCAGGGCGCGTATGCAGAATGAGGGTGAAACGGTATTCTGTGCGACCCGCTACGGCAATGTCATAGGTTCGCGTGGATCGGTGATTCCCCTCTTTATCTCGCAGCTCAAAGAGGGGAGTCCGCTGACTGTCACGGATCCGAACATGACCCGTTTCTTTATGTCACTGGAGGATTCGGTAGACCTGGTGTTGCACGCCTATGAACACGGCAGGCAGGGAGATATTTTCGTGCAGAAGGCGCCTGCTTCCAGTGTGGCGGATCTGGCGCAGGCACTCAGAGAACTTTTCGGCACAGACAACCCGGTTAAAATCATCGGTACCCGGCACGGAGAGAAGTTATATGAAACGCTGGTGTCACGCGAGGAGATGGCGCGCGCCGAGGACATCGGGCGTTATTACCGTATTCCCGCCGATAACAGGGACTTGAACTACAACATGTACATTACTGACGGTGAGGTGGAAATATCCCGGCTGGATGACTATACCTCACACAATACCGAGCGGCTGGATGTTCAGCAGGTAAAGAACTTGTTGATGAAACTCGATTTCATTCAAAAGCAACTCCGTGCTTAAAGTGATGTCAATCGTCGGCACGCGGCCCGAGCTCATCAAGATGAGCCGCGTGATCGCCGAATTCGATCGTTACACACAGCATATCCTGGTTCACACCGGCCAGAACTCCGCTTTCGAGCTGAACCAGGTATTTTTTGACGATCTTGAGATCAGAGAACCGGACTATCTGCTGGCCACGGCCGGCGAGAATGCTGCGCAGACGATTGCTCAGGTCATTATGCAAAGCGACAAGGTGCTGGAGAAGGAACGGCCGGATGCGCTCCTGCTGTATGGTGACACCAATTCATGTCTGGCGGTGATCGCGGCAAAACGCCGGAAAATCCCGGTGTTTCATATGGAGGCTGGTAACCGTAGTTTTGATCAGCGGGTGCCGGAGGAACTGAATCGTAAGGTTCTCGATCACCTCAGTGACATCAACCTGGTACTCACCGAGCACGCACGCCGATATCTGATCGCCGAGGGAATCAGGCCAGAGACAATTATAAAGACCGGCTCACACATGCAGGAGGTTCTGGGTTATTACCGGCCTAAAATCGAGAAATCCGATGTTCTGCCGCGTATGGGCCTGGACGCAGGAAAGTACTTTGTCGTCAGTGCACACCGAGAGGAAAATGTCGATACACCGGTCAACCTGCTGGATCTCGTCGAGACGCTCAACGCCCTGGCAGAGACCTATGACCACCCCGTCATCGTGTCAACTCACCCCCGCACCAGAAAAAGGCTGGATGCTCTGGAGACTGGTGAGCTCGATCATAGGGTGCTCTATGTTAAACCGTTCTCTTTCTGCTACTACATCAAACTCCAGAGCGAAGCGCTGTGCATTTTGTCGGATAGCGGCACGCAGACTGAAGAAGCATCACTGCTGGATTTGCCGGCGGTGACACTTCGCAACGCTCACGAGCGCCCGGAAGGCATGGATGTGGGTACGCTGATCATGAGTGGATTGAAGAAAGACGCTGTGCTCGAAGCCGTGCGGGTGGTCACTTCGCAGCATGAGCGGGGTGCCCGGGTGGCACCGATGGTGAAAGACTATGCCGGTGGACAGGTGTCTAAGCAGGTGCTCAGGGTCGTCATGAGCTATCGTGACTATGTTAACCGCACGGTGTGGTCGAATTCCAATTGAGTTTCAGTTAATTGTCTGTTCCACCGCCAGAAGTGTATTGAGTGCTGAATTGAGCGTATCATGCTCCAAAAAATAAGGCAGGGATAACCATAATCTGTCCACGCGTTCACGAGGGGTATGGTCAGTATGAGAATCAGTTCGCTTCGGCTAGTTGGATATTTTTCCGTCGGTTGTTTGTTCGCGAGTGTTTTGACCGCTTGCGGCGGTGGCGGTGGGGGCGGAAGTTCAATTACTGGTGCGTTACCAACGATTAGCGGTACACCGGCTACTTCGGTTGCGGAGGATCAATTATACAGCTTTACGCCAATGGCCGAGGATGCGGATGGCGATACGCTCACCTTCAGTATTCAGAGTGCACCTGCCTGGGCGACTCTCGATCCGGCCACGGGCGCGTTGACGGGTACACCGACCAACGCCGATGTCGGTACCACCAGCGGGATTCTGATCTCGGTGAGTGACGGCAACAACCCCGCGGTGTCTCTGCCGGCATTTGATCTGACAGTTAACAATGTCAATGATGCACCGACCAT
>JBDNAP010000175.1:0-9286 GCA_039768325.1 Thiogranum sp. | reverse complement strand
TAAAGGCCTGGACGCGGGGTGTGCCGTTTGAGGATGGCGCACGTGAGCAGGTATTGAATGTGGCGCGTTTGCCCTTCATCCATAAGTGGATGGCGGTGACGAGTTTGCCAGGATTGCTGAGAAGCACCCGAAGGTGGCGAAGGCGAACCATGTTCAGCATCTGGGTACGTTGGGTACCGGCAACCACTTCGTGGAAGTGTGTCTGGATGAAGAGGATGCTGTGTGGTTCATGTTGCATAGCGGATCGCGTGGTGTGGGTAACCGCATCGGTAGCTACTTTATTGAGCTGGCCAAGAACGATATGCGGCAGTGGTACATCAACCTGCCGGATAAGGACCTGGCTTACTTGCCCGAGGGTACCGAGCATTTCCGTGACTACGTGCAAGCCGTGGACTGGGCGCAGCGATTCGCGATGAGAAATCGTTCCATCATGATGGCACATGTCGTGGGAGCGGTGTCCAAGGTATTGCCGATGGCATTTGATGCACAGGTGGAAGCAGTGAACTGTCACCACAACTATGTGGCGCGTGAGCACCACTTCGGTAAGAACGTATGAGTAACCCGCAAGGGTGCGGTACGGGCAGCCGAGGGCGATCTGGGCATTATTCCCGGGAGCATGGGGGCGCGTTCCTACATCGTGCGGGGCAAGGGAAATCCAGATAGTTTCCATAGCTGCAGCCATGGAGCCGGTCGTGTGATGTCGCGTACGGAAGCGCGTCGTCGCTTTAGCGTAGAAGATCATGTGCGGGCGACAGCGGGGGTGGAATGCCGTAAGGACAAGGATGTGATCGATGAGACGCCGGCGGCCTACAAGTCGATCGATGCGGTAATGGAAGCCCAGCGTGATCTGGTGGATGTTGCGTACACACTGCGCCAGGTGGTGTGTGTGAAGGGGTAAGCCTGGCGATGGAAAGGCGGCCGGCAATGGGGCCGGTCGCCCTGCTAATAGAATTGAATAACGCATGTTCACATGACGCGAGCGTGCTAACCGAGTTGGAATGTGAGCGCTTCGTTCAACGGTTCAGGTTCTGTATGCCTGTCCTGCGCACCAAAGCTTAGCCATAGGCGATTGTACGGTGTGTACAGAATGATTGTGGTGCATTTTGACGCCAGACCTATAGCTCAGGTGGTTAGAGCAGCTGACTGATATTCAGCCTGTCGAGGGTTCGATTCCCTCTAGGTATGCCGCCAGCTGTAATAGGCTGGCACTGGTAAAGGCGAAAGCCTGTGGTTCGATTCCACCCTTTGGGTGTAGGTAACACCCGACACCAGGGTGGCGTTCTGGTGGCTATTGTCTTCAAAGCAGTGTGTTTGCTTTGGTTTCGATAGTTCACAGCGCTGATGATGCCTTGTGTGGCCGTGCAACGGTCAGGTTGATGCATTACGGCAGCGGTTGCGGGGGTAGCGAAGGGAATTCTAGAAATTGCACAGGTCGTGCACCTTGTTGTGGTTCCCGAGTGTTGTCACTTGATGGTCGCTGGTCACCCGCGTTATGAGCGTGGGACGCTTACCCGCATTAATTTAATGCGGTAAATAGAGAGGTTAAGTGAGATGAAATGTTAGTCCACATCGGTGTGGCTACCCCGTAGAAAGGTTCCGAGTTCGAGAACGCCACGCATAAACAACCAATAAACCTATAAGTAAGGAGAAATGCAATGTTGGGATATAAGCGAATCGTCATTGCACAGCACGAGCGTGGTCTGTATCTGAAGGATCGTACTATCCAGAAGGTTCTGGTGCCGGGTGTTTACCGGTATTACGACTTGTTCGGTCGTATCAAAATCGAGGTGTATGCCTTGACGGTGCCGGAGTTCGAGCACGCCTACACCGATGTCCTGCTCAAGGAGCGGGCGGAATTGTGCGAGCAGTATTTTCAGGTGATGGAACTGGGTGAGTATCAGGTGGGCCTGGTCTACAAGAACGGCAAATTCAGCGGTATCCAGCGCCCGGCAACCCGCAAGCTGTACTGGAAGGGTCCCATTGAGGTGAAGGTGGAAGTGCTGGGTATCAAGGAAGACTATGCGCTGCCGCGATCCAAGGTCGGCCTGATCGCACACGCTCGGGCCAACTCGCTGCCGACCGACGTGATCAACTCGGTCTATTTTTCAGAAGTGGCGGATAACCATCTCGGTCTTCTGATTGTGGACGGTGAGTTGATCAAGACGCTAACGCCAGGTCTGTATGCCTACTGGAAGTTCAACCGCAAGGTAACGGTGGAGCAGGTGGATCTGCGCCTGCAGGCCATGGAGGTTCAGGGTCAGGAAATCCTCACCAAGGACAAGGTGACCTTGCGTGTGAATCTGTCGGCCCATTACAAAGTCACCGATGTGGTGCAGGCGCGAAGCGATCTGACCCACTTTTCCGATCACCTGTATCGGGAATTGCAGTTTGCCTTGCGCCAAGCGGTGGGGGCGCGAACCCTGGATACCCTGTTGGGTAACAAGGGCGAGTTGGATCAGGAGATACACAACACTGTGCACCGAAAGATGCTGGAGCACGGTATTAATGTGCGCAGCGTGGGTGTGAAGGACATCATCCTGCCGGGTGACATGAAGGAGATCCTCAACCGGGTGGTTGAAACGGAAAAGGCCGCACAAGCCAACGTAATCAAGCGCCGGGAAGAGACTGCAGCGACACGTTCTTTGCTGAACACCGCGCGGCTCATGGATGAGAACCCGACTTTGATGCGTTTGAAGGAACTGGAGGTTCTGGAGAAGGTAACGGAGAAGGTAGACAAGCTCACCGTGTTCGGTGGCCTGGATGGTGTGTTGAATGACACGGTACGGATCAATGTGCGTTCGGATTGAAGGGGCGTACTACCGTGGAGCAGGATGGTATCGGGTCCGGCGGGAAGCCGGGCCTGACCGACAATTTATAGCGTGTATGTAAATGGCAAGTAAAAAGAACAAATTGATTGGCAAGCGGCAGGAACGCCTTTCGGCGATCATGACCCAAGCGCTTGCCTTGAATTTACGCTCTATCGAGGAGTACCGGGCGTGGTGTGGGGCGGAGGGTTTTAGTGCCGGGCTGAATAAGACCCGAATTCAGCTGATGCGCGAGCGGCAACATTTCAAGTATGAACAGGCCACCCAAAAGCTGAAGCAGCAAAAGCGCGAAGGGAACCGACGTTGCGTAATACAAAAATTATACACAAATGAGCTTAATGGCAAGGACCTTGGCAGCGAAGTCATGCAGGAAATCAGTGCCGGTTTTCGGAAGGCAGGAAATCGCAAGCTGTTACGTACTGTATTACTTCAGCTGGACGAAAATAGTAAATTGCTGACACATGTAGATTATGTGAAAGGTATTATAAAACTGGTCGCACACTTTCATTTGTGGTTACGGCCTGTTTCCGAGTGGGAACCGAAAACTCGCAACGCAGACCGCCAATTTGCGTCTTTCGCACGGCATCTGTTTGCCAGGTCTGAGGTGCCGGCTTTTATGGATAGTGTTTGGCTGCGTGGTTCGGTAAAAGCCCAGGGTTGGTTTATCCATTTGGGTAAAGGGGAGAATATCCGTACGGCATCTTCCCTCCCGATTACTATGACCAGGAAAATGGCCCATCATTTTTTCCGGACCCCGGCAAACTATGACGTAAAGGCGGCATTTCGCTGGGCGCAAGTACACGCCCTGGGTGGTAACAAGCGCATAGCTGATGCGGTGGCGGAGACCCGTATGGCACGGTCGTTCAAAGATGATGAGTTTTGGCTTAGCGTGTTGCTGTTTTTTATCGCTAATCCTTTGTTGGATACACAGCATTATGGTCCAATTGTCGACTATATCTGGCACAAGAAGTATGAAAACCGTATGTTGTTTATCGAACGTGGCGTCGCGCGGGAAGAGGGGCCGGAACAGCCCAATTTCTCCATGCACGGGCGGACTCCCGGAACGTTGCTGCGACAGGTGGAGGACTGGCATCGGCGCTTGGGTCGGGAATCACGCGGCGGAAATCTCAATTGGGAGAAATCCAGTTTTAGTGACTTCCGCTATAGGGAGGGCCAGGCCAATAGTCGCAATATGAAGGTCTGGACGATTCGCGAGCTGCTAAATAGCAGTGAGCTGGTCACCGAAGGACGCGCACAGAGCCACTGCGTGGCGACATATGCCCGCTCCTGTTTTACAGGTGCCACCTCAATATGGACTATGGATCTGCAGGAAACCCAGGCGCGACGGAAAATGGTAACCATTGAGCTGCAAAATCGGTCAAAGATCATTTGCCAGGTTCGTGGCTTACGCAATCGAAAGGCGACGGATCGTGAAATGGATGTAATTCGCCGTTGGGCGGACATGGAAGGATTGACAGTAGCGGCTTACCTTTGAATCTGTGGTATGAGCAGTACATAGGATAAGATTATGCCGATCAAGACAGTCATAACAAAAGGGAAGGTACCGGTTAAGGTCTATACCGATGATATCGAGCACGAGGCCTATCAACAGTTGTTGAATATCGCTCAGTTCCCCTTCGTGCACAGCCATATCGCGGCGATGCCGGATGTGCACTATGGGAAGGGTGCGACAGTGGGCTCGGTGATTCCGTGCAAAGGGGCTGTCATTCCCGCTGCGGTAGGCGTTGATATCGGTTGTGGCATGAACGCCTTGCGTTTATCCATCAAGGCCGATGAACTGCCCGATAACCTGCGATCCGTGCGCTCGACGATTGAAGCGGCGATCCCGGTGGGGTTTGATAAGCATAAATCCGATAAGGCGCGTGCCTCGACTGTGCGAGGTTTGTCTGTGGGTCTGGATCGGCTGCTGGAAAAGCATCCGAAGTTGCTCAAGATGCAGAAACAGCCCTTTCAGACCTGGGTGCGCCAGTTAGGGACTTTGGGCGGAGGTAATCACTTCATCGAGATCTGTCTGGATGAAAATGACGATGTCTGGATTATGCTGCACTCCGGGAGCCGAGGTGTCGGTAATATCATTGGCCAATACTATATACGGCTGGCACAGCGGGATATGGGGCGGCATTTGCACCATCTGCCGGACAAGGATCTTGCCTACTTTAGAGAAGGTGCGGACCATTTTGATGATTACGTGGATGCCGTGCATTGGGCGCAGGATTACGCCATGGATAATCGGCGCGAGATGATGCGTTTGATCGTGGAGGCGTTGAAGAAAAAGCTGCCGAAATTCGGTGTTACCAAGGAAGCCATTAACTGCCACCACAATTATGTGTCCATCGAAAGTCATTTTGGTGAGAATGTGTACATCACCCGCAAGGGTGCGATACGTGCCAGAGAAGGTGAGTTGGGAATCATACCGGGCAGCATGGGGGCTAAATCCTACATTGTCCGCGGTTTGGGAAATCCGGAATCCTTTTGTTCCTGTTCTCATGGGGCGGGGCGCCGCATGAGCCGCGGCAAGGCCAGGCGGCAGTTCACCGAAATGGATTTGGAGATGCAAACAGCAGGGGTCGAGTGCCGTAAGGACAAAGGGGTGATTGATGAAATCCCCGGTGCCTACAAAGACATCGACGTGGTCATGGATAACCAAAGTGATCTGGTCGAAGTGGTGCACACCCTGCAGCAAGTGGTGTGTGTAAAAGGTTAATCAATACAGTAAATAGATGAAGGAGGTGTATCGTGAGTAAACAAAACAAATATCAAGGAGGCGACTTATTTTGAGTCTATGAGTAAGCGTCGTGACGGCTATCCATCAGAAACCCGGGTGAAGCGTGGACGGCGATTAGTTCATGGCGATAAAGAACTGCAGGAGAAGCTGGGGCGGAATGACCCATGCCCCTGTGGCTCGGGCCTGAGATTTCAAGCGCTGTTGTCTGGAGAACAAGCGCTATGAAGGCAGCGAGCGGGATGATTACTTTTAGGGAATGAAAGCGGGTAAGTCTGACGGCGACAAAAAATTATGCCGTCGGACTTCTTTTAAGTCGCGCGATTAAACTGTTGTTCTTTGCGACTTGAATTATTTCGTCTCTGGTCTAAGCTGATCGTGGTGTCATAGTCGTTTGCGGAGCTGGCACTATTGTCAATCCGTGCTGTTGAATCACGCTACTGTATTGCCGTGAGTGATTAGCGGGCAGATCTGACAGACATCGTATTCACTCGAAACATAATACCAACATCAGGAAAAGCGGAGGAGAAAAGGGTGACCACTAGAAGGAGATTTCTGCAAGCAGGCGCAGTAACGGCAAGCGGCTGTTTGCTGCCGCTGAAATGGAGTACGACAAGCGCAACAAGCACCACGCAGTTGCTCGATCCCAATGCGATTCCAAAATTCGTCGACCCGCTGCCAATACCGCGGGCGCTGGAGCCAAGGGGGAGGTCCCGGCGGGCTGCATTCTACCGGGTCTCGATGACGGAATTTTCCCAGCAATTGCTGCCCGCTGGCTATCCCGCGACCACAGTCTGGGGCTACGAGGGCAGCTATCCCGGCCCGACGATTGAGGCTCGGCGCAACAAGCCGGTGGTGGTAAAATGGGTCAACAATCTGCCGCTGGCTCACCTGTTTCCCATTGACACCACGCTGCACGGTTCGGAGCCTTGGCAGCCCGCTGTGCGTACCGTCGTCCACCTCCACGGCGCGCATACAACCCCGCGCTCTGACGGATTTCCTGAGGACTGGTATACCTCCAATCAACGTAAGAACTTTGCTGTGTTCCGCTACAAGAATGATCAGGCACCCGCGGCACTCTGGTACCACGACCACGCCGTCGGCAATACCCGCCTGAATGTGTATGCAGGGCTTGCCGGCCTCTACAATATACGCGATAAGGTTGAAGAGGCGCTCAATCTCCCAAGTGGGGACTATGAGATACCGTTGCTTGTTCAGGATCGCTCGTTTAGCGAAGATGGTTCGCTGTTCTATCCGTCTGTCTCGCCGGTTCCTACCGCCCCTGTGCCGTCTGTTATCCCGATATTTGCAGCCCATACAATTCTGGTGAATGGTAAAACCTGGCCCTACCTCGAAGTCGAACCGCGCAAGTATCGCTTTCGCGTATTGAATGGCTCCAATGGCCGCCCCTACCGCTTACAAATTGTCCCGGATGCTGCGCCCGACACCTCAGTCCCATTCCATCAGATCGGCACGGACGGGGGATTGCTGGATGCGCCTGTTGCGGTTGGAAGGCGTGGTGCAGACGGGAATCCAGTCGGTCCACAGGTGACTGTTGCACCTGCAGAACGTGCAGATCTCGTTGTCGATTTTTCGGGCTTCTCAGCGGGCGATGAATTGACGCTGGAAAATATCAATATACCCGATTTTCCGTTTCGTGATCCGGCGACGACGGGCCTGGTGATGAAATTCAGGGTGGTTGCCGCTAGCGGGCCGGATACCAGCATTCTACCTGCGACCCTGCGCACGGTACCTCGGCTTGATCCGGCCGATGCCGTGAAAACGCGTAACCTCACGCTGGACAGGGTGGTCGATGAGTTTGGCAGACCCAAGTTTCTGTTGGGCAATGCCAGGTGGATGGATCCGATAACGGAAAAGCCCCGCTTGAATACCACAGAAATCTGGAATTTCATCAACACCACACCCAATGGACACCCCATGCACGTTCATCTGGTGACGTTCGAGGTGCTGAGCCGAAGACGCTTCGACGTTGAACATTTCAATGCAAGCGGTGAAATTATATTTACAGGCCCTGAAATGCTACCACCGAATGAAAATGGAATGAGAGATATGGTACGTGTGCCGGCAGGTTCGGTCGTGAAGATTATTGCGCATTTCGATATCCCGGGTGAGTTTGTCTGGCACTGTCATCTCCTCGATCATGAGGATCACGAAATGATGCGGCCCTTCAAGGTGGTTAGACACCGCAAACCGGGCAGACATAGGGACCTACATGACGATGACGATCATGAGGGGGATGAAACCTAGACTGGAGTAACGAATAGAAGGGCTGGGTACTGGCAAACTAACTGATTTGGAGTAATGACTCAAAGCCGGTTAACTTGTCAGTACCGATCTGTCCCCTTTCCCGGAATATTCATAGCTTATTTTGTGCTTGTCGGTCAAGCTGTTGGGTAAATCTTTCAGCGCGTTTAGCGATCAGGTCGACAAGGATAGATGCTGTTTCACGTACTTCGATCAGCTCTATTTCTTCAGTTATATCGTCATCCGCTTCATTGTCGTTATCTTCGTTATCAATGAGCGAAGTCTTGTGCACCGACTTCATACCTCGTGATAAACGAAAACGATTGAGAAGTTCATTCTGTTCCGTTTCCAGGGCTTCTCTTTCCAGCTTGCGGTTTTTCCTGCGCAACGAGACTTCTTTCTTGTCCAAGGCACTGCGGCGCACTTCCGCTTGAGCTAGCAGGTATTTGAATCCGCTATCTGACTTGATGCGTTGTTCATGGCGTGCCTTTATGTCGTCTATCGTTTCGATTGGACGATTAAACGGTTTGTAATCAGAGGCCTTTATACTGGCCCACGCTAAGGCATTTTTCAAAGCACGCTCTCCATGATTCGCATTGTCCTCGGCTGTTGGAAAAACAATATCAGGTATAACCCCGCGATGCTGGGTGCTATCTCCATTGACGCGGAAAAATTGGGCTACAGTCAGTTTTAGTCGACCCAGCGTAACGTCGTTGCCCTGGGTATAACGATTCAAGTCGATCACTGACTGAACCGTTCCCTTGCCAAAGGTTGACTCACCGACGATGGTGCCGCGTCCATAGTCCTGTATCGCACCAGCGAATATTTCTGAAGCAGAAGCACTAAATCGATTCACAAGCACTGCTAAAGGACCGGTATACACAATACTGGGATCCGTATCATTGTTTGATTCAGTCTTACCATCGTTGTCGCGTATTTGTACAACAGGGCCATCTTTTATGAATAAACCAGTTAAAGAAACGGCTTCAGAAAGGGAGCCTCCTCCATTGTTACGAAGATCAACAATGATTCCATCCACTTTTTCTTCGATCAGCTCATCTAAGAGCCGTCGCGTATCGCGAGTTGTGCTGCGATAGTCTTCCTCGCCGCGGGAGTGAGCTTGAAAGTCTATATAGAACGTGGGAATCGTAATTACGCCAATTCGCTTCTTGATTGTCCCACTGGGTATTTCAATTATCTTCTTTTTCGCCTGTTGTTCTTCCAATTTCACCTTATTGCGCACAATCATTATGATTTTGCTGGGCCCGTCGACGCCGCTTTCTTTGGGAAGAACTTGAAGACGAACTACAGAATCTTTTGGGCCGCGAATCAGTGATACCACATCATCAATACGCCAACCCACAACATCTTCAAACTCTCCGTCATGGCCCTGTGCCACGCCAACGATTTTATCCTTGGTCTTCAGTCGCCCGTCCAGATCTGCAGGGCCCCC
>JBDNAP010000174.1:0-4522 GCA_039768325.1 Thiogranum sp. | reverse complement strand
CTACAGCGTAGATTACTGCAGCGGACACGATTTCTTTATCTGCGACCAGGGCAACGACTGGATTCAGATCACCAACCTGCAAAATAAGAGCGGCGGAGCCCGAAATATGCCGCTTGGCAATTGGGATATTGCCGACCTTCAGGAAGGTGACTATACATTGCGTCTATCAGTCACCAGTTCCAATACCTCGACAGGTTATTCCCAGACCTTTTATGACTACTACACGGTCACACTATTCAGCCAGAGTTCAGATGAAGATGCAGACGGACTGTCTTACGCAGAGGAAACCGGGCTTGGCACCCACCCCTGGAATGAGGATACCGATACGGACGGGTTGCCGGATGGGTGGGAAACTACCCATGATCTCGATCCACTGGATGATAGCACCGATACGGAAAGCGACAACGATGCTGATGGACTGACTGTTTTGCAGGAAGCCATCGCGGGTACGGACCCGAACAGCAGAGACTCCGACAGTGATGGTGTGGATGATAACGAGGATGACCTGCCCCTTGATCCTGCAGAATCCGTAGACACGGATGGCGATGGTACAGGCAACAAGCTTGATACGGATGACGATAACGACGGTGTGGCGGATGTTTTCGAGGGTGACGAGTATTCGACTGATGCAAGAACTGCAAGTGGCTTGCCCCTGCTTAACGGGAATACGTTGACCATTGTTAC
Source organism: Thiogranum sp. (assembly GCA_039768325.1). Classification (GTDB taxonomy): domain Bacteria; phylum Pseudomonadota; class Gammaproteobacteria; order DSM-19610; family DSM-19610; genus Thiogranum. The sequence continues at coordinate 3,838 of JBDNAP010000174.1, read as the reverse complement.
CGCGCCCGGTGAATCACTGACTCAGGTTGTTTCAACCGATGTCAGAGCAATTCATAGCGGAAGTGGAGTAAATCTTCTGTTTGGCATGGTGGACTACGTAACAAGCTCTGAAATCGGTGGTAGTGTCACAGTCAGGATGACCTTATCCAGCAGGCTGCCCACGGAACTGATCATCTATAAGCTGAACAATAGCGGGGGGCTCATCGAACTATCGACGGCATTCTGGAAGCAGGTGGATGAAAGCACGGTGGAGATCAAGCTCACCGATGGGGACCCTTTAACAGACAGCGATAACTCGGTCAACGGCTCGATTGCAGATCCTATAATCTTTGGGGTCGCTCCGCCTTCTTCCGGTGGCGGCGGCGGTGGTGGTGGTTGTAGCATCAATGCAAAAGCGCGTATGGATCCGGTCTGGCTTTTGTTGCTCGTGGTTTATCTGCGCCTGTTTCTTGTCAGCAAGGGATTCATCAGACGACAAACATCTTTGCCTCGATAGTTCCGGACATTGCAGGTGCACCACGGATTCAGGCACTTTGCGTCCCCACCTTGTTGCAGCAATTGCTGTACGTATAAACCGGACTTGCTGAAATCAGTCGGTCTTTAGCGGCCGCATGGCGTTTGCTCGAAGTGAGGCGGCCGCAATTGCCGACCGCTCCATGGTGAGCCCGGGATGTTTCGTGAATTCTCCACGGGCGACCTGCTCAGATCCATAGCCTCTAATTCCTGACTTTGACCTGCACCGGGATCCATTTACCCAGTACCCGACCCAGGGTACCGTCGTTTTTCAGCGTAGCCAGTGATCGATTCAGGGCGTTGGCCAGCGCCTTGTCCTGCAGGCGCACGGCCCAGGCAAGATGTTCATCGGTCAACGGGCGGTACAGTCCCATGAGCCCTGCTTTCTGGGTGGCGGTGTTGGCAGCCAGACGCCAGATGGTGGGCGCATCATGGATAAAGATATCGATCTTGCCGGCCGCCAGGGCATCAGTGCCTTCATCGATGCTGGCGAAACTGGTGACAACAGCGTCTGGCAATTGTGTTGTGGCGAAGGCTTCACCGGTCGTGCCGGTCTTGACACCAACCCTCGCGCCGCTGGTGAACAGTGCCCTTGGCTGGCTCCACTGTACCAGGTCCGCGTTGCGGATCAGTGCCATCTGTCCTATTTTCATGTAGGGGTCGGTGAACAGAACCTGCTTGCTGCGTTCATCGGTAACGGACATGCCGGACATGATGACGTCGATGCGCTTGTCGTTAAGCGCTGCGATCAATTCCTCCAGTGGCATTTCCACTACGCGCGTTTCTACCTTCAGGTCTTCACCGACAGCCCCGGCCAGGTCGACCTCCACGCCCTGGAGCCGGCCATCCTGTTTGAAGCTCAGGGGTGGATAACCGGCGGACGTACCGATGCGTAGTGTCGAGGGTAGCGCATTGTCTGCCGCGTTGACGGGCTGAAGTAGCAGCGTCAGCAGCAGGGATACCAGAATTTTGCCGAATTTCATTGCCTTTTCCGCCTTATTGTCGAGTGGGGTTGATGCGCAAGTGTGCCAGAGCGGTTCTAAATCTCAAGCCTGAAATTGTACGCTAACCCAGGAATGCGGAGATTAGCCGAAGCAAGCTTTCCGGACGCGCTGCACCCCAGGGTACCTTCTCTCGCCTGGCGGCGATACACCTTGTCAATACATCCCTGTACACTCGGCGGCTGCGTCCATGCAGCCGACGGTCCGGAAAGCTTACCCCGGCTAATTTCCGCGCGCAGCAGTAAGAAAGGAGGGCCTCCTACAGTTCGCGATTTAATAACTCATCGATAGACAGGATCGGCGCCTGGCAGCTGGTGCCCTGGCAGACATAGGCGACACCACCGTCGCGGGGCTTGCGTTCCCTGAGCAGACCGGGCAGGTCACCAATGTCATTGGCAATGGCAAAAACCAGGCGACGCGGCGCGTAGTCGTGTGCAACAGCATCCTGCCAGGCCTTTATATTATTGTCGGCCCTTATGACAACGATTTCGATCGGGTAGAGCGTCTCTTCCAGCGCCAGCAGCAGGCCGGTGTGGCCATAGGGCCCTTGCCTGATGGGGTTCCAGGCGGCTTTGAGGGTCCGTTCCGCAGCGTCCAGGAAGCGTGTTTCGCCCAACAGATGGCCGAGGCGCGTGAAGACTTTTGCGGCAATGGCATTACCCGCCGGCAGCGCGTCATCGCTGAGCGGTTTGGGGCGCTGGATCAGGTTCTCGTGGTCGTCCGCGGTGAAGTAGAAGCCACCGGCGGGATCGGAAAAATGCGCAAGTACGACGTCGGCGAGTTGCAGGGCGAAGGTCAGATCTGCGTTGTTCCAGCGCAGCTGCAGCAGTTCCAGAATGGCATCGATGAGAAAGACATAGTCGTCCAGATAGGCCGGAAGGTGTGCATGGTCGTCTTTACAGGTCGCCAGCAGGCGCCCGTTGCACCACATCTGTGTCTGTATGAAATCCAGCGCGCGTTCAGCCGATTGCCGGTAGCCCGAGTCGGCAAAGGAGCGGGCGGCTTGTGCCATGCCCTTGATCATCAGGGCGTTCCAGGACACCAGTATCTTGTCATCGCGGCCGGGGTGGACACGCTGTTCACGTGCCGTAAGCAACTTGTGCCGGGCCGATTCGAGGTGGGTCTCGATTTCAGCGGCTGGCATGCCGGATTTTTTGCTCAAAGCCTCAATGCGTTCGTACACATGTGCATGCCATCGGCCTTCGAAGTTGGGTTTGCGGTCAAAACCGAAGCGTGCTGCAAGCACCCTGTATTCCTGTTCGCTGAGCAGTCGTCGGACTTCTTCCGCGCTCCAGACATAGAACCTGCCTTCCTCGCCTTCGCTGTCGGCGTCGAGGCTGGAGTAGTAGCCGCCTGCGGGGGACTGCATGTCACGCATCACCCAGGCGGCGGTCTGTTCGGCAATACGTTTGAACAGAGGGTCTGCGGTGATGGCCCAGGCTTCGCTGTATAAGGACAGCAGCGGGCCGTTGTCATAAAGCATTTTTTCGAAGTGGGGAATCATCCACTGTTCATCAACCGAATAGCGGCAGAAGCCGCCGCCGATCTGGTCATACATCCCACCCAGCGCCATGCGCTGCAGGGTAAACAGCGCCATGTGCAGCGCCTGCTCATCGGCTTTTTCGTCGTTACGGGTTGCCGCCCAGTGCCGCAGCAGGCGTTCGATGCTGGTCGGATGTGGAAATTTGGGCGCGCCGCCGAAACCGCCATGCACCGTGTCAAACTGTTTTTCCAGTTGCTGGCGGGCCACATCCAGTGGCATGGCGTCGAGTTCGCCGCCGCTGCCTGCATCGGCCTGATTCATGGATGCCATGAAATCGACCAGTGACTGGTTCTGCTTTTCCAGTTCGTCGCGGCGATCACGGTAAAATGCGGCCACCTGCTGGCACAGATCGGAAAAGGCCGGCATGCCATGGCGCGGCTCATCGGGAAAATAGGTGCCGCCGAAGAAGGGTATCTGTTCATCGGGGGTCAGGAACATGGTCAACGGCCAGCCGCCGGTACGCTGGGTTAGCAGGGAATGTGCGGTCTGGTAGATCTTGTCCAGATCGGGGCGTTCTTCGCGGTCCACTTTGACGTTGACAAACAGTTCATTCATGAGCTTCGCAGTTGCCGGGTCCTCGAAGGATTCGTGGGCCATGACATGGCACCAGTGGCACGCCGAATAGCCGATCGACAGCAGGATGGGCTTATTCTCGGCGCGCGCCAGCTCCAGGGCCGCTTCGCCCCAGGGGTGCCAATCGACCGGATTGGCCGCGTGCTGGAGCAGGTATGGGCTGGTTTCGTCCCCTAATCTGTTCATGGCCGGTTGCGATGTGATGATT
>JBDNAP010000173.1:0-5886 GCA_039768325.1 Thiogranum sp. | reverse complement strand
CTGTCCGGCAGGTTTCTCTCGCTATTAGTAACGCCAGCGGAAGCCAGAAAATAACCCAAAGTTCTCTAGGTCGGGTTATCATCCGGTCAGTGGCTGTCAGCATGCAAAGCAGTCCAAATATCAGTAAAACAAGATAGATGGGATTGTTGTTATAGGCCAAGGCTCTTAGTCCCGCTCTAAATGCAAAAGTTATGACAAGTAGCTGGAGTCCAAGGCCGACAAGTCCGCCATCGCGTGCAGTAGCTAAAAATGTGTTGTGGGCGGTATGATAGACGTCAGTTGAGTTGGGTATATGGGCTAGAAATTCGGTCTGATACCCGCTTCCAAACACCGGCGCGGCCGCAATCAGGTCAAGTGCATGCTCCCAAATATGAATGCGGTACGGAAAACTGATGTCGATGAGACGAGCGAGCACCCCTGGCGAGGCGAGCAGGTAAAAACTAAAAGCAACGCCGACTATGGCTGATATCCCATAGATAACCCGTTTATTGCGCAGGTAAAAGACGATTAGCAGTAGTTGCGAAACAAGTGTTGCCAGAATGCCGGCTCTACTTTGGGTAAAGAGTACAAACATAAGTAGCGTTGATGTACATAATAATAACGCAGCCTTGTGCAGAGTGTTTTTTGACTGTAACGCATAATAGAAGCTCAAAACTGAGAAAAATCCGTAAACATAGCTGCTGGGGTTCGGATTTTCCAGTGTGCCTATTCCGATAAGGCGTGAATCAGGGAACGGATTGGTTTTATACCATAGTGGAATTGAAATAATTGCGGCTATGGCGGAACAGATGCAGATGAATTTCAAGACGGAATCGATTCTATCGCCGTGCTCCAAGTCGATCGTAACCGTTATCATTAAAAACGCGAGAATGTATAGCGCAAGTCGCAAGTCGTACCACAAGGTGGCAATGGAAAATTCATTGCTCCAGAACGATGAACAAAGCATGTAGCCTAGATAAACAAGTATGGCAATCCAGAGTCGGTTTCTTCGGAGAACGTATCCGATTTCAGGCAGGAGAAACAGGCCAGGAAGAAAAACAGCTGCGATATATAGTTTGTATTGGTCAACTGCGTTAGGGATAAAGAAAAATCCCGCCATGAAGATCACGTACGTAACCAAAACCAGGCGAGTCAGCTTGGACGTATTTATACTCCGGCTCAGCATTGATGTGTAACCGTGGATTATTTCGCAGGTATCCGGTTTAGAGCTGGCCTTGTCAGAGGGGGAAGTGACAGTACAGCTTGAGCAGGAAGACGGTACCCTGTTGCACGTGGGTAGCGATGGTAAAATTTATTGCTTATTCCATTTCTTTACAGCTCGTTCCCTCTGACAGACATAAACTTTTTAATCTTCAACTTAGATTGGCGAACGAGGTCTTTGACTAATTTCCCACGCGACCCATGCTGGATTAACGGCACTGAAGCGGGAACTCCAGGTTCAAATTCCCTGCATTTCGAATCGAATTCACCCAGTGATGTATCGATCTGTGATGCAGTTTTTTCATCAAAGCTTTCATTATAATACTTCCCGGCAGAATCAACCGGTTGATTGGAGTAGACAGTCAGCCATACTCTGCGTTTATTTTGGGTACGGTTTGGCAAGCTGAAATGTGGTGTATTGCCATTCCAGACTAAAAGGTCACCTCGTGAAGCTGTTAAAACGACTGAGGTGTTACGGATCTCACGATCTGATCTGTTTCGGCGGACATTGCCGGTAGCAAGATCAGCTTGCTCTGAACTGTGCGTTGGGCTGACAATAACACAGCCATTGTCCAGAGTAAGATCGTCTAAGCACCAGGCGCAGGTAATGGATTTATAAGTACCCGCCAAAGCTGAATTCATTATTCCAAATTGGGCTCCGTAATAGTTATCAGTGTGCCACTGAAAGTAACCCGCTGCGCTATCTTGCTCTTTAATGACGAACTGATCATTAAATAGAAATACTTTTTCGCCCAAAAGAAGCTTTGCCACTCTAAGCATGGCCGTGGAGGTGAAGTATCTATATAGCTGGGGGTGATTTCTGGCCTCAATATCAATGTGCTTTTTATTATACTCTCCAGATCCCGAGTCTTTTGTTTGGCCGATTTTCTTCAGGTTGCTCGCATAAATCGATTCCGCCAGATCTGATATGACGTCGAGATCTTCGTCAGGAATAAAATTGTTGAATGCAACGTACCCGTTTTTGTCGAAATACTCTTTATGATCTTGGATCATGATTTTTCCTTTTATTTATCTCCTTGATTACCTGATTATTTTTAACTTTTATTCGTGGAGAAAAACTGTGCACGCAGACACTTAATATTTCTGCAACGAAATTAATATTTCCGATGAATTTTGTTGGTACCTTTTATAAAGTCTATGGATCTTTTGGCGAATATTCAACATTAATCAGCAACTCCGGTTATCCAGCGATTAGTGGCCAGAGCTGCTACAACGATATGTCAGGTGGCATATCGCGAGTTTCGTTCGAGGGCATTTTGTGAATCGCATGAAGTGACCTGCGCCCAAATGCTGGCCGAATAGTAGAGGGATGAAACCGTCGATCCGTTGTGCGGCTCGGATATTAACGCCGGGCGAGTGAGATGCGTTTTTTGACCTTATGGCCAGAGTCTTCATGTGGAAAGATATTAGACGGAGTGCCTGGGATTACAAGATTGGAAAACTGCAGGCTTCGTGGTACAAACTCGGAATTCGCCATGCACACGCAAAGATACCTGCAGGGTGTGAACCACCTGAGAAAGGATATTTATGAAAACATTCATGCTCTCCATCATCCTTATGTCTTTCAGCGGATTCGCTGCAGCCGAGGACCGGTATATCAGAATCGACACCCCAAGCGAGAGTGACAGCATCGATCCCACCAAACCAATTCCAGTCAGCGGTTCCGGTAAAGGCCTGTTTGAAGGCAATGTCGTCGTTCGAATTGAAGACATGGAAGGCAGGACACTTGCCCAGGTGCCAACCACGATGAGACGCGAGGACATTGCCGCGGAAGGTCCCTGGCAGACTCAGATCACGATCCCCGCAACTGCCCCAGATGAAATCAGGCTAATTGCCTTCTCGCCTTCACCCAAAGAAGGCGATACGGCGATCACGAGTAAACCGGTAGTGCTCAAGACGACCGGGCCTCGGCCGGAAAACATCGACTGGCAACTCCGCCAGTACCTCAGCGAAACGGGGGAGATGACACCGGTTCTGCCCAATACAGCGGTTGACGCCAGATTCAGCGACGGCCAGATCAGCGGCAGCGCTGGCTGTAACCGCTATTTCGGGTCTTACTCCACCGGACAGGATAACCACCTGACGCTAGCTTCCGAGATCGGCTCCACCCGGATGGCGTGTCCTCCAGCCATTTCCCGACAGGAGCAGCGTTACTTCGCCCTCCTTCCTCTTGTGAACACCTGGCAACGACACGACGAGTCACTGCTGCTGCTTGATAAGCATCGTCAGCCCCTCCTGAAATACGCTGTGGCCAAACCCACCGGACTGGAAGGCTCACCCTGGCAAGCCACCGGCATCAACAACGGGCGCGGCGGCGTTGTGTCCAGTAAGACCACCCACCTCACGACGGCGTTGTTTGAAAATGATAAGATCAGTGGTAACGCCGGATGCAATGATTTCACTGCCGCGTACGAGATCAAAGGCAAGCAGATCACCATTGGGCGTGCAGCGACGACGCGCAAGCACTGCGTAGAACCGGATGGCATCATGGAACAGGAGCAGCAATACCTTCATGCCCTGGCTCGAGCGCGTACCTATGCGTTGAAACCCGGCAGGCTTGAACTACGTGACGAGAACGGCGCCCTGCAGGTCAGCTATCGTGTTCACAAAAACTGAGGCCAAACCGTGCATGTCGGTAGAATCGACTCCGATTGCCTTGCTACTGACCATCTTCGCGGTAAACAGTGGCGCCTGTTCCATTGTAAATGCCGCTTCTCAGGCAGACGATCAAACGGCGATGGAACTGGGACACCAGGTGCTTGCAGTCAGGGAAGCGATACAGAATCCCGGAGCACCGAACGCGCTGCAGGCCGTCACCGACCTCGGACGTGATCAGCGGTATTACGTCATGGTGCGCGGGTGGCTCTCGTACCGACTTGCAGGCGATAGGAGCATTCTGGATGGCACCAGGGCGCAGGCACCCGATGAGGTCAGGGAGCGTATCCACTTTCTGGAAAAGGCGATTCGCGCCATTGACCTAGAATAGAGAGATTGGACCTGTGGGTCACGAATTCAACGGAGCTTTGCAATGCCCCATATTTTTTCTGATCAACAACGACTGACAGCGGCAGAACGCATCATCCAGCATGTCGCGAAAGCACTTGATTTGCCCCTGTCGCTGCGACTCTGGGACGGCACCACCTTGCCGCTGGGCAAGGATGCAGACCCCGAGCGATTCTTTTCGATCGACGACGCGGGTGTCTTCGGAGCGTTGCTGCGTCGTCCATCGATTGAGACTCTGTATCGCCTGTATGCCAGCGGACACATCGACGTCCATGGCGCTGATTTTATGGTCTTTCTGGAGCTGGTTCAGGCGCACAGGAAACGAATCGGTGGACAGCAGGTTCGACGCCGTCTGCGCAAGGGTTTTCCGTGGCCCAGCATTCTTCCCCTGCTCACCGCTCCAGAGCCAGCAGCAACGTTATCACACCGTTACAGCGGCGATGAAACCGGCTATTCGAAGCAGCGACGCAAAAATAAGGAACTGATTCAGTTTCACTACGATGTGAGTAATGAGTTCTACGCCCTATTCCTGGATAAGGAGATGTTGTATTCGTGTGGCTACTTCACCGACTGGTCAAACTCGATCGATCAGGCTCAACAGGACAAGCTGGACCTGATCTGCCGAAAGCTTCGTCTGAAACCGGGTGATCGCTTCCTTGATATCGGCTGTGGCTGGGGTGCCCTGCTATGCCACGCCGCGCAACACTACGGCGTAACCGCCCAGGGCGTCACACTGTCACAGCGCCAGCACGATTACGCGGCCGAAAAGATCGCACGGCTTGGCCTGCAGGACCGCGTCAAGGTATCGCTGAAAGACTACCTCACACTCGAAGGAACATACGACAAGATATCCAGCATCGGTATGTATGAGCATATCGGTATCGCTAACTACCCAGAGTACTTCAAAAAGGTCTTGTCGTTGCTGGATGACCACGGCATTTTTCTCAACCACGGCATCACTCGACGAGGCAAGCTGAACACCAAAACCGCAGGGCGGGTCAGCGCCTCTCGCGGCGTGCTGCTCAAGTACATCTTTCCGGGTTCCGAGCTCGATGACATCGGTCACACGATCCAGGTTATGGAAGGCTGCGGCCTGGAGGTCTACGATGTGGAAAATCTGCGGCCCCACTACGGCAGGACATGCCGGCTGTGGTACGAACGTCTGCTGGCCAACAGCGATGCCGCTATTGAGCAGGTCGGCTTCGAGAAGTATCGTATGTGGCTTGTGTATATCGCAGCGGTCGCACGCACCTTTGATCTTGGCGCCATGCGTATCTACCAAACTGTCGCAACAAAGCGGTCCATGATTGCAGGAAATGTGCTGCCTCCGACACGGGCCGACATTTATCGGAATCAGGAAGAGTCAGATTTGATCAAAACCGATTGATTAATCCAGGTGGCTGTGTCCCTGACCACTGTCCGCGGACGTCAGGGCCAGGAGAAGAGGCAAATGACCGGAATTCATTCAGGTCAACGTGGCCCATTCATGCAGGATCTCGGTATGATCAGGGGGGAGAGCAGTGGCAGCGATAATTCAGCCTATACTCCAGGCCAATCGTTGCGCAAGTGACGGACACGAGAGTCTTTTGTTTAAGCCCGTAAATATTGTTCCAAGGCGGAATGGCACTAAGTTAAGGCGGCTTTTCCTCTGTAGGGCCGAAT
>JBDNAP010000172.1:0-7858 GCA_039768325.1 Thiogranum sp. | reverse complement strand
GATAATCGACGGTTTCCTTTATACTGCTGCCGTCCGCAAAAGTTATGGCTATCGCATTGCCAATGGCGCGTTTGTCTGCTTCCAGGTACTCGCGCGTGAAGCGTTTATTTTCTTTGAGCCTCATCTTGTCGCGTAACTGGTCAATTCGTGGATCGGTCGCGACATTATCTTCATAATCTTCAGCGCCTAGTGAGCCCGTGATCAACGCAACGGCCACCATGTACTGGATACAGTGATCCCGGTCAGCCGGATTATCCAATGGTCCGGTTTTGTTAATGATTCGATCGGCGGATTCCTGGGTTTCTATCAGAATAGATTGAATATCTTCAAGAGAATTACCCTGTTTCTGCATCCGGCCATGTAAAGTGATTGCGGCTTCGACGGCAGTCTGGGCATGGAATTCAGCCGGAAAAGAAATCTTAAATAAAATGTTTTCCATGGTGTAGGTGGCATAGGGATGATTAAATACCAGGTCCTTTCCTCTAAAGGATACATCCTGAAAACCCCAGGTGGGCGCGGTGATGGCGGAGGGGTAGCCCATTTCGCCACGTTGTGCCATCAGTGCTAGAAAAAGACCACGAGAGGATGCGTCTCCGGCCGCCCAGGATTTTCGCGAACCGGTATTAGGTGCGTGTCGATAGGTCCGCAGCGAAGAACCATCGATCCAGGCATGAGAAACTGCGTTTAATGCCTCGTCACGATTACAGCCCAGCATACGTGCGGTAACGGCGGTGGAGGCAATGCGTACAAGTACGACATGATCAAGGCCGACCCGGTTAAAACAGTTCTCCAGTGCAATCACACCCTGAACTTCATGCGCCTGAATCATGGCGATCAGGACGTCTTTCATGGTCAAGGGGGTTTCACCGCGGGCTATACATTGTAGTGATTGAAAATCAGCTAACGCCAGGATAGCTCCCAGGTTATCCGAGGGGTGGCCCCATTCAGCGGCAAGCCAGGTGTCGTTAAAATCGAGCCAGCGCACCATGGTGCCAATATTCCAGGCCGCACGTACCGGATCAAGTTCATACGATGTTCCGGGAACTCTGGAACCATTATTCATACCGGCGCCGGGTACAACGGGCCCCAGCAACTTGGTGCAGGCCGGATAGTTAAGTGCCAACAGGCCGCAACCAATGGTGTCCATCCAGCAATAACGAGCTGTTTCCATCGCTGTCCCAGATTGGGTCACGTCATAAGTCATGACATAGTCAACAATATCCTGAATGACCTGATCGAACTCCGGACGACTGGCATCCAATACGGCAGCTTTGCTCATGATGTTCTCTCGTTTAATAGCGTTGAGGTTAAAATTACCCGAATTCGTCTGTGATGGCGGTCATTGATTGATTTGTCGTCATCCGGTAAAGCAGTCCATCAATATCGACTGTTGTTATGCTTCACTGCCGCTCTTTAAGCGATACAAATACACGGTTTTCGGGACCGATGTAATTTGCGGAAGGACGGATAATCTTGCCATCTTCGCGTTGCTCAATAACGTGGGCTCCCCAACCGGAGACACGGGAAATAACAAACAGCGGCGTGAACATGTCCGTAGGAATCCCCATCTGGTTATAAGACACCGCGGAAAACCAGTCCAGGTTCGGGAACATTTTTTTGATTTCCCACATGACCAGTTCGAGCCTGGTGGCAATCTCAAACATCTTTGTATTACCAGCCTCATCGGATAACTGTTTGGCAACGCGTTTGATTACCTCGTTACGGGGATCGCCAACGGTGTAAACAGGGTGACCAAAACCAGTAACGATTTCCTTACCGGCTACCCGGGTACGAATATCCTGTTCTGCTTCGTCCACCGAGTTATAACGACTCTGAATACGAAATGCTTCTTCATTGGCCCCTCCGTGTTTGGGGCCACGTAATGCACCGATAGCCCCGGTGATGGCCGAGTACAGGTCGGAGTTGGTGCCGGCAATAACGCGGGCTGTAAAGGTGGACGCATTGAATTCATGCTCGGCATACAGAATCAGGGATGTATGCATGGCCCTGATCCATGATTCGGAAGGATTAGTTCCGTGCAATAAATGTAAAAAGTGCCCACCGATAGAATCATCATCGGTTTCCACTTCAATTTGTTTGCCATTTACCGCAAAGTGGTACCAGTAAAGCAGGGCGGAACCGAAGTTGGCCATCAGCCGATCAATAATATCGCGGGCTTCTGCGGCGGGATGATCTTCTTTTTCCGGTATACAGGAACCCATCACCGAACAGGTAGTGCGCATGACATCCATCGGATGCGCTGTCGCGGGTATGGCTTCCAGTACCTTTTTGACCGCTTGAGGTAATCCGCGCAGGGATTTTAATTTTGCCTTATAACTGTTGAGTTCAGCCCGATTGGGCAGCTGGCCATGGATTAACAGGTAAGCGATTTCTTCGAATTCGGCCTTCTCGGCGAATTCAAGTATGTCATAGCCGCGATAGTGCAAATCATTGCCGGTACGACCCACTGTGCAGATGGCGGTATTGCCGGCCGCTGTGCCTGACAGTGCCACGGATTTCTTGGCTTTCGGTAAAATCTGTTCGGCATTACCATTCATTATTCACTCTCCTCCGAAAACAGGGTATCGAGCTTCCGTTCGTAACTGTGGTAATCAAGATAGTCGTAAAGGTCGGTACGGGTTTGCATGCTGTCAACGACATTTTTCTGAGTGCCCTCGGTAATCAGGGTCTGGTAAACCTTGAGGGCAGCGGCATTGGCGGCACGAAACGCTGATAATGGATATAAAGCGATACTGATGCCAGCGCCCGCCAGTTGCTCTGTGGTAAACAGGGGGGTAGAGCCGAATTCCGTGATATTCGCCAGTACCGGTACCTTCACCGCATCGACGAAATGCCGGTACATTTCGAGTTCGGTGACGGCTTCCGGGAAAATCATATCGGCACCGGCTTCAACACAGGCGCCGGCACGGTCGATGGCGGATTGCAGGCCCTCCACCGCTAGTGCGTCGGTGCGGGCCATAATGACAAAATCCGGATCGGTTTTTGCGTCCACCGCGGCCTTGATGCGATCGACCATTTCAGCTTGTGAAACGATGGCCTTATTCGGGCGATGGCCACAGCGTTTCTGCTGTACCTGATCCTCGATATGGACCGCGGCTGCCCCCATCCTGGTCATGGCGCGAATACTGCGGGCGATGTTGAAAGCGCCGCCCCAGCCGGTATCAATGTCGACCAGTATCGGCAGGTCAGTAACCTCGGCAATACGGCGTAAATCAATCAGTACATCCTCGAGTGATGTAATACCCAGATCGGGGATGCCACAAGAGCCTGCAGCAACTCCGCCGCCGGATATATACAGGGATTTAAAGCCTGAGGCCTCGGCGAGCCGGGCGTGATAGGCGTTAATAGCGCCGACGCACTGTAAGGGATTTTCAGTGGCAACAAGTCGGCGAAAAATTATTCCAGGTGATGTACGACTCATGACTTTCTCAATAAATGACAGGTTTACTTGGCGTAGCCCAGGTCCTGAAGGGCTTCCGTAATTTCGTCCAGAATTGCCGGGTCATCAATGGTAGCGGGCATTTTCCATTCGCTGCCATCTGCAATCCGGACCATGGTGCCGCGCAGGAGTTTGCCGGAACGGGTTTTAGGCAGACGTTTAACGACCTTGACCATTTTAAATGCCGCCACCGGACCAATCTGATGGCGTACGCGTTGCACCAGTTCCTTAACGATATCGGATTCCTCGCGTGCAACGCCGGCTTTCAGCACAATTAAACCTAGCGGCATCTGTCCCTTGAGCTGGTCGGCTACACCGATCACGGCGCATTCGGCGATATCGGCGTGACCGGATAACACACCTTCCATCGCTCCGGTGGACAGACGATGGCCTGCCACATTGATCACGTCATCGATTCGACTCATGATCCACAGGTAGCCATCTTCATCCTTATAACCGGCATCACCGGTCAGATAATAGCCTTCATATCTGGACAGATAGGCATCGATAAAACGTTGATCATTGCCCCATAGGCTGGGCAGGCAGGAGGGTGGCAACGGTAGCTTGATAACAATATTGCCCATTTCACCGTCAGGCATTACGTCGCCTTCTTCAGAAAGGATTTGAACGTCATAACCCGGCATGGCGACGGTAGGGGAACCGGGTTTGATTTCCATTGGTTCAATGCCGAGTGGATTGGCGGCGATAGCCCATCCGGTTTCGGTTTGCCACCAATGATCAACGACGGGCTTTTGAAGCTTGTCCCGTGCCCAGAATAAGGTGTCAGGGTCGCATCTTTCACCCGCCAGGAACAGGGAGTCCATACAGGACAGGTCATATTTTTTCATATATTCACCATCCGGGTCATCTTTCTTAATGGCACGGAAAGCCGTGGGCGCGGTGAAGAGAACCTTGACATTATGTTCACTTATCACGCGCCAGAATGCACCGGGGTCCGGGGTACCGACCGGTTTGCCTTCGTACAAAATTGTGGTACAGCCTTTCAGTAGCGGCCCGTAGACGATATAGCTATGGCCGACCACCCAGCCGACGTCCGAAGCGGCCCAGTACACATCGCCGGCCTCAACGTTGTAGATGTTTTTCATGGTCCAGTGCATAGCCACGGCGTGCCCACCGTTATCACGGATGACACCTTTAGGTTGTCCCGTGGTGCCGGAGGTATAAAGAATGTAGAGCGGATCGGTTGCAGCAAGCGGCACGCAATCTGCCGGTTCGCTGGCGGATATTTCATAATCCCAGTCAAAATCGCGACCTTCGATCATCTCGGCAGCGGCCTGGGGTCTATTTTTCAGAATGCAGGTACTGACTTTGTGGCTGGCTTGCTCGATAGCGTCATCAATCAGGGGCTTATACGGGACAATCCGGCCCGGTTCGATACCGCAATAGGCGGATACGATGATATCGGGTTTGGCGTCATCGATGCGGGTGGCGAGTTCGTTGGCTGCAAAACCTCCGAAAACCACCGAATGAATTGCGCCGATTCGAGCGCAGGCCAGCATGGCTATAGCCGCTTCGGGAATCATGGGCATGTAAATAATAACCCGATCACCTTTTTTTGCGCCGTGTTTTTTCAAAACGCCGGCAAACGATGCGACCTGTTGCTGTAGTTCCTTATAGGAAATTTTACACTGTTGATCGGTGATCGGTGAATCGTAAATGATAGCAAGCTGCTCACCGCGGCCAGATTCAACATGACGATCCACTGCGTTATAGCAGGTATTTATTTCTGCACCTCTAAACCAGCGAGCTGCCGGTCTGGCTTCCAGATCCAACACCCGGTCCCATTTTTTATACCAGTGCAGTTCTTCTGCGGCCTTCGCCCAGAAACTGTCCGGATCTGCAATGGATTGCTGATAAAGTGCGTTGTATGTGGCCATCATTATCTCCTCATCTGATCCTGCCGTTTTTATTATTGGTGTCCTGATCCAGCGAAAGTACTATCCTATGCTTGTAAGGCAACTAGCTGGACGATGTTCCTAAGTCGACATCATCACAGCGCAGATGTTTCAGGATGCCCACATGATGGAAATCGAAGCGCAACGAAAGTAATGGCCGCCCAGAATTCCGCCGATGCAGAGATACGCTAAGACACGCAGCGTATGCCGCGTGTCTCGACGCAACTACGGCTGGTGTTTCCAACTCCAATAATAGCGCACATCAAGTCGAATGCGAGCGCAACGGTGGTAAGTTCTTATTGTTCCGGCAAATCAAGGCTCGCGATCTTGCCAAGCGTGGCGCGAATTTGCTCTACACCCAGGTAGTCAGCGAGTATCGAGTCTGAATGTTGGCAAACCAGTTTGAGCCCCCTGGTTTGGTCGGAATCGCTGAGTTCCAGTTCCGTTACGTGCAAATAATCCACGAACGCAGCACCACCGCTCGCGACAACTTGATTCGCCTGAGCAAGCTTTTGATAGATGCGTGTATCATCCCGATGATTAACGCTATCGACGCGGTATTTGCCGGCCTTGATCAAACGTGGCATCGCCACCCACTCGTCCACCTCGAAAATGCAATGGGGGAAGAACAAGTCTCCGAATTCCAGCGTCTCTACACGTCGTCCGTGCTGAATGAAGGCTTTTGTCTTGCCTGAATTGAAGTGAATGTCCTCGTGAACGATGATCGTGGCACCAGCGGGGACACGGTGAAGCGAAGCCGCTTCTTGCACGACAGAAGGCTGGCAACCCGTTAAGAATCCGACAAAAAGTGTAATAAGAAAGATTGGACCGTACATTACTCTTAGCCGTAAGCTTGCAAACAGTAACTCAGACCGCAAAATCTGCTCGTATATCCCGTTTAAACTTCGCGAGCACAGCTACGCTTGAACAGGCTTTCTAAGCAATTGTGCGGTATGTGATAAATCTTCCCGTCATGCCTCCGACGGGGTGCAAACTGTTTGCGTTGTAAACGCTGCCTGCAGGGCAGCAACTATAGAGGACTTCATCGGCCTTGCCTTGCGTCGAACCTACGCCGAGTGACAGGTGTCAGCTGTGGCAACTTGTACTGAAGCAAGTGACTTGCTTGGGCACAACACGGTGAAGATGACAGAACGTTACGCGCATCTCCTGTACCGGAGACCGTACGAGCGGCGGTCGCACTTTTGGAAAGCGGTGAGTCACAATCTGGTCACACTGAGGAAATGAACAGATCGGAAGCGAAGAAGATATGCTCGTAACTTATTTATTATTATATAGAATGTTGGTGGAGCCGAGGAGGAGCTGCACAACGCCACCAAAATGTTCCTATCTAATAGATTCGTAAGCACAATAAATTTACATTTCTGTGAAATGTACCACTCCTCTGTACCACCTACTGTACCAGTGGGTGTGCGGAATCATAGCAGCTCGCCCGCATTCCAGCACTTTGAATTGAGGAAGATCAGAAATTCGTGGTTCAGCGGGCTCTTAGGAGCCTGTGAGCAGGCAGAATTGAGTTTGTGGTTCCCGTATTAACACCTACACCGTAGTCCCTGGTTACCCTTCCACAGCGTCCTCAGCCACACCGAGACCCCGGCTGATGTTGTATGTAACCAGGGTGGCTGAGGTGATCAGGATATGATAAAGATTCGTGGTGCTGGCAGGTACCGAATCCGGTCACTTAGCGCCCGCTCATCCGGGTAGTTTGGTATCCTCTGCCTGCACCACCCATGCTGTACCTCGGTAGGTCAGTATCTCCCCAACAAGACCGTGTGATGACGTTACGTCAGCAACGTTGGGAGAAAGCGGTTCGGTTATTACTGACTATACGGACCGGTGGGTCCGTTTACGTAGCTGTTTTTGATCAGCAAAGAACCAGAGTGAGATATCTGTGGCTAAACGCAAGAACAAAGACGCAGCAAAGCGGAGGGAAGCGAATAAGCGCAGAAAAGCAATAAAAAGGAAAGCACAAGTAAGTGCCGCAACCGTAAGCAATATTAAAGCTGAATACTCAACTGAATATGTGACTACCAATAAATTATCTGAAGTAATCCTTGAGTATGCAGAACCACTGATAAATGTAGCTGATGAAAGTGAAGTCGAAGAGAGGGCTATTAGAATGTCTATAACTTTATGGAATGCGTCTTTATTACCAAAGCAAAAAGCACTCGAAAGAATAGAGCCTGCATTGGAGGATATGGCAGATGGTGATCAAATCCTTAAGAGCGAATTCTATATCATGTTTGATATGATGTACGAGCGCAAACAAAGTCTATTTTCAAATGACAAACGTTTTATTGTTGATTATACCCTGGAGGAGAATAATGACGGCTTCTATTTGCAGGTGGCATCAACACCATTTAAATCCTAAGAAACGCTTGCACCCGAACAAAATAAAACTGTGTTCGTTCCTCATCCCGCTTTATTATTCTGGTGATTTTTAGCGTAATGTTCAGCAAGTATG
>JBDNAP010000171.1:0-4677 GCA_039768325.1 Thiogranum sp. | reverse complement strand
CCGCCGTTGTCGGCGTGACTGGCGCGTTGAGCCAGCTGCAGACGGGCCAACTGGTTCGTTTGACCGAAGACGGTACCGTCGAGGCGATGTCCACAAGGCGCTTTCACCAGCGCACTGATGTTTCCTTGTCGGTGGTGTTATCCCACCAATCGGGGGATACAGGCGGAACCCTCCGTGACCTCAGCCAGTCCGGGGCACACATCGAGACTGAGGCGCAATTCTCGATCGGGGAGCACGTCAATCTGGAAATCCCGGGCAACGCAACGGACATCCCGCTAAAAGTGGTGCGCACCACCACATCAGGCTATGGCCTGCAGTTTCCGGATGTGTCGGGTGCACGATTGATGCAGGCATTGTGCGGTGATTGCCCCGCTTGACAGCGGGGGTACTCCACCGTCCTGACACTCTGCCTGTCGCCCTGTTAGATCGAAAAGCCGCGAGAAAACACCTCGCGGCTGACGCAGCTTGGGCGTTTTACCTGATCGCCTGCGTGCTGTGTAAGCGACGCAGCGGCTGTGATTGTTCTCGATCTCTATTTGGCTGCGGCACTGGCAGTGAACAGGCAGGTGATGCCCTCGCCGCCGAGTCGTACGCTGCCGTTGGACACAGCGTCATCTGCAATGGCCCTGGTAAAGGTCCGGGCACCTTTTATCACGTTTGATAATCCATCGCCATTGACATCACCGACGCCTGCAACGTCATCGCCCATGAATGCATCAAGCTGATTACCATCAATCCTGGCAACGGCATTGGTCGGGCGGAGCATGATTGTAAACGGTGATGGCTAGCTCGTGGGCCATGCGGAAAATTCGGCAACAGGTTTTATTCATTCGCAGTACCTGCCGCGGCGCAACAGCGCCGCTGTATCAGCTCATGCAGCATGCCTCCTGTAACAGAGGCAGCTGCAGCGGAGGGATGAAGAATGTGAACGTATTTCCCACAGGACCCACCAGGCTTCAGTCGTGGGAATTCGCTCATAACCGATACGCTAAACGGTGTTAATCCACACTAGAACAACCCACAACACGGCGGCCCGGGTGGCTTGTTATACAGGCTACTGTAGATATTCAGATCGAGCATGTTGATCGCCCCATCCCCGTTGAAGTCCGCATCGGCAGTATTGTTGGCATTCCCTGCTACTGAATGATAAGCCGACACGTACAGGAACAGATCCAGCATGTTGGTGCTGCCGTCGTTACTCAGATCCCCGTCACACAGGTTCAGGCACCGGGGTTCTGGTCGCAGACCCGGAAATCATCATGATCGCCGGTCGCCACCTGTCGGACGATGCAGAGCGGTGTGTGACCGAGACTGCCTGTCACGGTGTCATGACGTTAATGTCATAGTGACGGGCCATCCGGGTGGCTAATTCAGGGGTGCTGCGCAGAAATTGGTCCAGACAATTATGCCCTAAGCCGTTGATTAACGGTCGCAGGAAGGACTCTCAGAGGCGGCTATCCCGCAAGAACTGCCGTTTTGCGTGCGGAAGAAGTCTGCCCCCGTTGCCGTACGCTGATGGACCGAAGAAGTTCCTATTGCGCCCCAACACCGGCGCGAGTCTTTCTCGGGGAGCGGGGCTGCAAGATTTCAACTACTGCTTTTGGCTTGCGGCTGCGTGTGAACCAGCCCCAGGCACCTTCGCGCTCATCTCGTCGACCACTATCACGCGCGATCTCTTCAATTTTCCAAGGCGCATCGAAGGCTTCAAAAAGCGCCACTGATGCATGGGGTTCAGTCCGTATTCTGTGCAGGAGACTACGCCAAAAAGCGCGTTGGCCAGCTTGTGAATATGCCGCATTTGATGGTTCGCTGGGCATACCTGTTTCCTTGATTAAGACAAATTTGTTACACAGCACATGAAGCCGTTTTTGAATATCCAGAACAAATTCGGTTGCCTGTGTCACAGACTCTGGATGGAACCATGCTTCAAAAACCGGATGAATATTGGGAAGTAAAAAGTCCTGACCTTCGCAACCGAGTCGTGCGGGCGAACCAAGATACGAGACCATCGGCTCGGATGTAGTGAGCGCCACATCCGGTACATCACGACGTATCTGTTTAATGGTTTTCTGCAGGTCTTCCAACGTATAGCGTTTCCAGAACAGCCCCTCGTTGCCAACAACAATCGCCCGGACGAGTTTCGGATACTGTCGCGCGAGCGTAACTGCCATAGTCACTTCATAGTTATCTGTTGGTGACCATATGCCGAGAATAATCGCGTGAAAACCTGCTTTATCGGCGAGTTCCACTATATCCGCCAATCCGTTGGCGATTGAATAGGTAATCAATCCATCAACATAAGGGCGTAAAACCTGCAAATCCTCTGCGATACTTTCAGGGCTCGCTGGTATTGGTTTGCCATCGAGCACTCTGAACTCACTCGGGGTATAGGCTATAAAACTCACATCGCGCAACCATGCCAGATCATCCGCTGTTGCCTCGCCTTCTATAGCCATCAAGCCAGGTAATAACAGGAGCACAAACGCAATTTCAATTTTTGCTTCCCGAAAACTCATATCACACTCAATCATGTCTCCCTGACCGTCACAAGCGGGTTGAGCCGGTGGCGGCTACGCACGTCTTCTGTAATCAGGTACAGACTCGGTACCAGCAGACAGGTTATCTGGGTTGCAGATAGTATCCCATAAACCAGTGGGTTCGCCATCGGGATCATGAAACGACTTGGCGCAAGGTCGCGAAGATCATGGGCGCAAGCCCGCCAAACGTGATGACCGTGGTAAGCAGGATGGGACGAAAGCGGCGAATACCGCCCTGCTATTGGCTAACAGTGCTGCGGCCGAGCACTGGGATTATCCTGAAATCAATGACAACGCCCAGGCTGGCGCTCTGTTCCCTCTCAACGGCTACGTTGGCCGCTGCCCGGAACCACCTGCTGCATCATCCCGGACGGGCTCCATTGCTGAAATTGATCACTGCCCTGACTGAAAGCCTGACCCATGCTATTGATACTCTTCTCCATTCGCAGCATGGAATCATCCATGGTGCGCATGCTCTGATTCATCTCCCTGACATCACGGGACATGGCGCCCACATGGGCGGTCATTTCGCTCATTGAGCTGCTCATATCGAACATCAGCTTTACGAATAGAAGCGCGATTACCATCGCAGCAATGATTAATAGCGCCTGTGATGATTTGCTGTTCATTTCCTACGCTCGCAGTTGTCGGTCTCGAATTGGCAATTTTGCGGTTAAACTGCGTCGTTGTACAACCTTGTTACTCAAGGTCTGCCCACCCTAAGCTGACGCAGGATGAAGGAAATATTCATTCTCACGGCTTGTTTCCGCTGACAATAGATGGTGCACAGGAGTTCGCCGGGCACAGCCTCGCATTGCGCCGGCCCGGTTCTTTTACTGGAAAAGTCGATACCGGCGTTGCCTCAGGTCCCGCGTTCATTTTCTATGTCTCTCGCCGCTTAATCCGGCATACAATAGCGACGTGATTGAGAAGTCGTCAGGTACACCTGAAAATGAGCGAATCAAGGCTGCGTTTATTACAAGACATGCCGATATTCGGCGGCATCCAGGAGAAAACCCTCAGGTTTATTCTGGACAAGGCATCCATTACCGAAGCCAACAAGGGGGACAATTTTTTCCAGGAAGGGGATTTAGCGAACTCGATGTATGTCCTGGAAAAAGGCAGCGTTGCAATTTTCCATACCCGCAAAGGCGAACGGTACCTGCTAAGGACACTTGAAGCAGGCGATTGTTTTGGTGAAATGGCGCTAATGGACTGCAACCCCCGTAGCGCAACAGCGCAGGCACTGCGATACTGTCAGGCCATAGAGATCACATCGATCTTGTTCGCCGAAATCTTTGATCAATATCCGCAGCAATTTACACTGATACAAATGAACATGGGACGGGAAGTCAGTCGGCGCTTGCGCGAATCTGATAAAAGACGATGAGTATTGAATTCTGTCGCTGAAAGCAGGATAGATTCCGCTTAAGTTGACGTGATCTGGCCGCCCGTTGATACGCGTTCACATGCAACGCACTGGCCCTCCGCTCTTCGAACCAGGCAGTGATCTCAAGTAAGCTGTCTGCAAACTCCCGGTTGACCGACACGGCACCTCAGCCCGGCAGGCGCTGGTATGCCGTAATGCAATACCCGGATTTTTATTACGTCTCCAGCCCGACACCCACACCAAAATGTTTATGCATGTTGTGTATATCCAGTGGCGATTCAGTATTGAAGTACACTTTCCATTGATTCGGGCTCGGTGTTTCCCGAAAATTGGACAAGAGCGTGTCAAAGGAATTATCGTCGATATATTCCTTGGAAAATATTTTCCATTCCGCCTTGTTGACATAAGCCTCTATCCGGGTATCCCAGATATAACCGCTTTTTTCAAAGTAGGTTTCTTTTCCAAAATCTTCCAGATGAGCCATAGATCACCTCTCTCGGCCTGTTATCACAGTTTCGGCTTGCCACTTGAGATTAACTGATGCCGCCCGCCAAGGCTACGCATACTCCAACACAATGATTTTTAGCAAGATTTAATAGCCAGACAGCGGCTACTTCAGACACCGGTCAGCAATCACACCGCGCAGACCCAGCGGCAGCAGGCCTGGCAGCCGACGCGGTCCTGATACCACTCCGAGACCCACGGGCCAATGGCAAAGGGACACAACAGCGTGATCGTCCTCACAGAATG
>JBDNAP010000170.1:0-3160 GCA_039768325.1 Thiogranum sp. | reverse complement strand
TTTGAGGTTGAATGGGGCTGTTAGGAATGCGCATTTGCGGGGGATTCCCGTAACTAAGCTGAGACCTTAGTTTTATTCGCGCGACGCTGGCGGACGGCTTCCGCAAGCTGCTCCAGCAGTGGAACCGTGTCTTCCCAACTGATACAGGCATCCGTAATACTCTTGCCATACTCCAACTCGGCACCCGGCACATTATCCTGCCGCCCCTCTTTCAGATGACTCTCAATCATGACCCCCATAATATGTTCATCACCGGAAGCAAGCTGTGCCGCCACCGCATCACCCACAAGCAGTTGGCGTTTGAACTGTTTGGAACTGTTACCGTGACTCAAATCAATCATCAGTCGTGTCGGCAGCGTGGCTTCCCCCAATTGGGCGACTGCCGCTGCTACAGACTCAGCATCATAGTTGGGTCGTTTGCCACCACGCAGGATGATATGACAATCTTCGTTACCCGCCGTTGTAAATATCGCTGAATGCCCGGTTTTTGTCAGGGACAGAAAATGGTGTGGCTGTGAGGCAGAACCAATCGCATCGATGGCGATCTTCAACGTACCATCGGTACCGTTTTTAAAGCCAACAGCACAGGACAATCCCGATGCCAGTTCACGATGCACCTGGCTCTCCGTGGTCCTTGCACCGATAGCGCCCCAACTGATCAGATCGGAGACATACTGCGGCGACATAAGGTCAAGGTACTCGGTTGCCGCAGGAACACCGGTTTCATTGATATCAAGCAATAGCCTGCGCGCCAGCCGCAGACCCTTATTGATCAGGAAACTGTCATCCAGGTCCGGATCGTTTATCAATCCTTTCCAACCTACCGTAGTACGTGGCTTCTCGAAATACACTCTCATGACCACCAGCAGGTCGTCTGCCAGACGCCCCCTGACCTCCTTCAACCGAGCCGCGTATTCGAGCGCTGCTTCAGGATCATGTATCGAGCAGGGACCTACAATAACAAGCATACGGTCGTCCTCACCGTGCAGCAGGCGATGAATGGCCTGGCGCGTATCGTGGGTGGTCCGCGCCGCATTTTCGGTGATCGGAAACTCGGCCTGCAGTTCCGCATAGGGAACCACTTCGCGAACATCCACGATTCTCAAGTCGTCGGTTTTGTACGACATCGTTACAATCTTCTTATTGGTTGGTAAGCAGTTGCTGTCTGAATCGGTAGTATAGCAGTTCCGCCCGCTGGCCTGCGCAGACACCACCGACGCCTTTAACTCTTTAGTATACTTTGTTTTTATTGGATATTTCATGTAATGGTTTCACGCTCACGCCATCGATGCGGAGTCCCTTGCCAGCCCTTGCCGCAATCATCCGCTTCAGAAACGGCTTAGTTCAAGCGTAACTCAAGCCGTTCATACGCCCTCCCTGAAGCGAAGAGTCAGACGCTCCGGGGAGGCTGGAACCACATGCATCTACAGGTATTTGTCACAGTCTTACCTCACCTGTTTAGCTGAATCCAGCCCTATTGTCGTACAAGTGACGCAAACAGGTTTGTGACGTTTTGTCATGAAGCTTTATAATCTCAGCATATCCCGGGAAAGAGGCTACACTAATTATGTAGTAGCGGTGAGCGCAGTTGTGGCTGGACCATGACGCCACAGTGCTATGGATTACTCAATACTCGTTTCAAGATTAAAAGGGAAAGAGTGTGTCACTACCCCGCCATAACATACGTGCTTACCGGGCAGTAGTTATCGGCGGTCATAGACACCTCATCGCTTATATCGCTTTGTTTTATTTTAACATATCAGCCATAGCCGGCGAGCTGGAAAGCCTTTCAGTCAGTGTTGATGAAGGTGATTACGTAATACGCATAGCAATGGTTATGGACGCTCCTTCGGACTATGTTTACAGAGTTATAACCGACTATAAACATGCCTACCGAATCAATCCCTCTATTACAGACAGCGTAATACTACCCTCTCCTGACGAAGATACGGTGAGGGTCTACAACCGCTCTGCGCACTGTGTCTGGCTGTTCTGCTTTGATATCGACTGGACAGGGGATATCGTCGAACTGCAGGAGGGTTATCTGAGGGTAAACACTATTCCCGAATACAGCAGCTTTGACTCGGGTATTGCGGTGTGGCGTATACGAGCACAGGGGGAACGCACATGGATCTTTCATCACTCCCACTTCAAGCCGGATTTCTTCATTCCTCCATTCATCGGCGAATACTTCATAAAGAAGCACATGCGGAATGAAACACTAGATACCTTTAAAAGAATCGAATGCCATGCGAAGACCCTGTTGGAGATAGACATGGAGAACGAAGCAGATAACCTGGTAAACCTTATTAATGATGGAAACGATTGCACTAGTGTCAAAGGGTAACAGATTTAAATTTTTCTCATGAGAATCGTGAACTATTGCCTGGCTTTCACTTTTACCCTCTCATTGCCGGCCTGCCTCTACCTTGCCAGCTGCACACTCAAACCACGTATCAGCTATCAACAGGATGTATATCCTATCTTCGCAGAGAAATGCACGGACTGTCACAGCCCTCCCTACGGCGAAGGCTACAAGAAGACCGGGTTGGATATGGGTAGTTATGAGTCACTCCTGCAGGGCTCGATATACGGCCCTGTGATCGTGCCTGGCAACAGCAGAAACAGCACCCTTAATATGCTGGTAGAGGGTCGCGCGGGTGATCTGACGCGTGCACTGGAGCTAAAACACCAGCCAATGACTGATCGCGAAATCGAGGTTCTGCGTTTGTGGGTCCAGCAGGGCGCCCACAACAACTAAATAAGGCATGCAAGATAATAGATAAACCGTTAAACTACGCGGCCCGGCTGATTTTGACCCGGATACCCAGCTGACCGGTCAATCAGAACGCCCGGTCAGCTCTTTGCGCTACATCTATTTCAGGCACCGCACATGAATACCGGCACGGTAACCGCGTTCAATCAATTGGCGCTGAATAAATCTCTTCTTCAAGCACTGGATGATGTAGGTTATGAAACCCCCTCGCCTATCCAGGCACAAACGATTCCGCTGTTACTGGATGGCAAGGACGTACTGGGTGAGGCACAAACCGGTACCGGGAAAACCGCGGCTTTTGCCCTGCCGATATTATCCAACCTCGATATAAAACAGAAAGATCCGCAGGTACTAGTACTGGCACCCACCCGTGAACTGGCTATC
>JBDNAP010000169.1:0-13927 GCA_039768325.1 Thiogranum sp. | reverse complement strand
CCTTGCTGACATATACCGCACTGACCACCATGGTGACGATTGGCAGCCAGGCGAGTGGCGATACCGGTTTGAATAGCTGAATGATGGGATTGAAGGCGGCATACAGGGTCTCGCTCATGCCGGTCAGAATCCCGATGGGGATGGCGATCAGCGAGGCAATAATAAAGCCGGTGGCAACCGTCAACAGGCTGGTCCAGATCTGGTCAAAAAAAGTTGCCTGGCCGGTGTAGGGGCGGGTCTTGATCTGTGCATCCGGGTTCTTGGCCAGCTTCGCAGCGTTGCGCGTCTCCTGACGCTGGTAGAAAGCCGCTTCTTTTTCCCGCTCCGCCTGGTGTTCGTCGTTAAGTACCATCAACTGTTCCCAGACCTTGGCCGGGCCTGGCAAAACCCCCAGCGATGTCTGTACCTGGGCGGCGAGCACGCTCCAGAACATGAGAAAGACACCGATCGCAGTCAATGGAATGCCAATTGATTTAATCAGTTTGCTGGTGGCGACCGAGATGTTTTCTTTGGAAAGAGAATCCAGCAACCGGTCCAGGGCCCTGAAGTTGAAAGCCTGATATTTTTTGGCCATGGTACGAGTGTTCATGGTTTGCCCCTTAAGGTTTTGCAGTGAAGTAATGCTGCCCGGTGAGCATGAATCAATAATGTGCATGCTCTTGCCGCTGTGCGCTTATTTCCGACATGCGTCGGAGTGACGGTACGGGAATTAATCAGAGATTCCTTAGATAGTGTCTTTACCTTTCAAGCCGATCGGGAATGATTCGAGGTAGGCGTTTGGCTTGCTGCCATCAAACGTCACGCCGTCGATAAACTCGGTCTGCGGATCACGGAAGCCGTCTTCTTTGGCAAAGTCCGGGAAGTCGGCGGTGCTCATCTTGCCTTCGGCGATCAACGCCTTGGCGGCGCTTGCATAGATATCCGGACGGTAGACTTTCTTCGCCGTCTCGAAGTACCAGTCGTCCGCCTTGTGCTCACCGATCTGGCCCCAGCGGCGCATCTGGGTCAGGTACCAGACAGCATCGGAGTAATACGGGTAGGTGGCGTGATAGCGGAAGAAAACGTTGAAGTCGGGCACCTCGCGCTTGTCGCCCTTTTCGTATTCGAAAGTACCCGTCATGGAGTTGGCGATGACCTCGTAGTCCGCGCCTACGTAATTCGGTTGCGACAGGTACTTGACCGCTTCCGGACGATTGGCATTGTCATCATCATCGAGCCACTTGGCGGCACGCAGCAGGGCTTTGACAACCCGTACCGTGGTGTTCGGATACTTCTCGGTGAACTCCCGGGTCATACCGAAAACTTTCTCCGGATTGTCTTTCCATATTTCGTAATCAGTGATTACCGGAACGCCGATGCCTTTGAAGACCGCCTGCTGGTTCCAGGGCTCACCGACGCAGTAGCCGTAGATAGTGCCGGCTTCCAGGGTGGCGGGCATCTGTGGTGGTGGTGTGACAGAAAGCAATGCATCGGCCTGTAACTTGCCAGTGATATCACCTTTGGCCGGTGCGTAGTAACCCGGGTGTATGCCGCCGGCGGCCAGCCAGTAGCGCAGTTCATAGTTGTGCGTGGAGACCGGGAAGACCATACCCATATTGAATGGTTTACCTTCGCTCTTGTATTTCTCCACTACCGGCTTGAGATAGTCGGCCTTGATCGGATGTACAGGACGGCCGTCTTCCATTTTCGGGATGTTGGGCTTCATCTGTTCCCAGATTTCATTGGAAACAGTGATGCCGTTGCCGTTCAGATCCATGGAAAAGGGCGTGATGATGTGTGCTTTGGTGCCGAAGCCGATAGTGGCTGCCAGTGGCTGGCCGGCCAGCATGTGAGCGCCGTCGAGTTCGCCGTCGATAACACCGTTCAGTAACACTTTCCAGTTTGCCTGGGCTTCCAGCGTGACGTACAGGCCCTCATCCTCGAAATAGCCTTTCTCGTAGGCGATGGCCAGAGGCGCCATGTCGGTGAGTTTAATGAAACCGAACTTGAGGTCCTCCTTTTCCGGCTCGCCCACATCGGCGTAGCTGCTTGCCATTGTGCCCAGGGTCAGGCCCATGCCTATGGTGATCGCCAGCGTTGCCATCTTCAGAAATGCACATCCGGGTTTGCCGGGTAGCTTGTCTTTCATGTTAACTCCAAGTTTCAATGTAGAAAAATTCAGAAAAGGCGTCTTGAGCACCGGCCCAACGGGTCGCACTCATTAGATGCCTTTGTCCATATCCATCCGACCGGTAGCGGTCGAAGGAAAATTCAGTTTGTGTGTGTCTGGTCAATCATCGGTTGCGCCAGCGCAGACCGATACCATTACCCGCCATTGAGCAGGAAATGTGCCAATTTCATAAGGCTATGTAAAATAATGTAAAAGTTAATGCAGGCTGTATGTTTGTGGTGAGGTGGGAGGCAATGTGCACAGAACTGGTGCAATTGGGTTGGTCGCTGTAAGGTCTGCACTTCTTATTGGTTCACGTTGGCATGTGTCATGTATTTCAACGGGTTTCGAATCGAGGCAACGTTGAGTTCGCCGTTCAGCAGCCTGGCCCGGCGAATGTGATTATAGGGCTCCCAGGGTTCGTTGCCGGAGATGACGGGATGAGCAGGGCATTACGCAACAACAGTTGATCGGCAATTCGAATCCCCACCGGCGCGGTGCCGATGACCACCACAGGTGGCGTCGTCTGAGCGTCGCAGTTAGAACTGTTTTCGTACAGGGCGGCTGACACAACCTTACTGCTCAATCTGCGTGCGCATAAAAAATGGCAATCCACGAACCCTGTTTGTTTAATATATTGGCAAGTGCTGTGCCTGTACGGGTGATTGCCGGAAAGTCCGGGATATGGATCGTGAGGATATATCTCCATGCACAGCCATGATTCAGTCCGGCTGTATGGTTCCCCTTTATGGTGCGCCTTGGTGTCTGATGGAGCCGGAAGGGGGACGGATTCCGCGGTATACTCGAATTTTGGTGC
Organism: Thiogranum sp.; assembly: GCA_039768325.1. GTDB lineage: Bacteria > Pseudomonadota > Gammaproteobacteria > DSM-19610 > DSM-19610 > Thiogranum. Next base: position 10,961 of record JBDNAP010000169.1, on the reverse strand, counting down.
AGGCATGGGCATTGCTAACGATTCAACCCTAACCGGCCCTGGTTGCCAGGTTAATAACAGCGGATAAACTTGAAACTATAAGCAGGCAGCACTGACTATGTTGGAAAAGACACTGGCTATCATTCTGGCAGGGGGCGCCGGTTCGCGACTGCATCCCCTGACCGACGACCGCGCCAAGCCCGCGGTACCGTTTGGCGGCAAGTACCGTATTGTCGATTTCACCCTCGCCAACTGCCTGCACTCCGGTATTCGCCGGGTACTGGTCCTCACCCAGTACAAGTCCCATTCCCTGCAAAAACATTTGCGCGATGGCTGGTCGATATTCAACCCCGAACTGGGTGAGTACATTACCCCGGTGCCGCCGCAGATGCGCGTCGATGGCGAATGGTACAAGGGTACCGCGAATGCCATCTACCAGAATCTGTACATGATTGAACGTAGCGAGGCCGACTGGGTTTTGATTCTGTCCGGTGACCACATCTATCGCATGGACTATGCGGAAATGATCAAGGCACACATTCAGCGCCAGGCGGATGTCACCATTGCTTCTATGGAGGTTGAACTCGACGAGGCAAGTTCCTTTGGTGCCATGGCGGTCGACAACGATTCGCGCATCGTGACCTTTAAGGAAAAGCCGGAGCAACCCGAACCGTTAGCTGACAATGCCGAGCGTGCTCTGGTGTCGATGGGGGTTTATGTTTTCAGTAAGCAGCTGTTACTGGCGGAATTGCGTCGCGATCACGATAAACCCGGCTCCAGCCATGATTTTGGTGGCGATATCCTGCCGTCGCTGGTCGCGTCGGGAAAAGCCTTTGCCTACCGTTTCGGTGGCGAACGCGGCCGCGTATCGCCGGATCGGTACTGGCGTGACGTCGGTACCCTCGATGATTACTATGAAGCGAATATGAGCCTGCTTGACCCGTTGCCACCACTCGATCTTTATCAGCAGGATTGGACCATCCGCACCTATCAGGGGCAGACACCACCGGCCAGGACGGTACCGGGTGAGTCAGGCAATGAAGGTGTGTTCGTCAATTCCATCATATCCGGAGGTGCCGTGATCGCCGGTGGCGGTGTGAATCATTCCATCCTGTTTTCCGGCGTTCGGGTGGGCGACGAAGCGATTGTTGAAGACGCCATTTTGTTTAACGATGTGGTGGTCGGCGAAGGTGCCCAGGTCAAGCATTGCATTGTCGACAAGAGTGTGGTCATTCCCGATGGAGAATCAATCGGTGTTGATCCGCAACGCGACCGCGAACGTTTCCAGGTCTCGGAAAAAGGTATTGTTGTGATACCCAAGAAATACCGCTTCGATTGAAGTCGTACAAACAGCTTTACTCGGCGAGTGTTAACCCGCTTGGTACGCTTGCCGGCGTGTCGTTACGCAGATCGATGCTGGCTGGATCGGTCAGCGCATGCAGGAAGTCCATGATGCGGTCGACGTCTTCATCGCTGTAATCCATCGCCGGGAAGTCGTATGCCGCTGCGGCGATGGCCTCGACGCTGTCGGCATCGTTCATCACGATAAAGTCTATGTCATCCAGATCGCGCCTGGACGGCAGTACCGCCTGATCCCCGTCGTAACTGCGCAGCGAATTTACCGCATCGATATGGTGCTCCACCACGGCGCGCAGGCTGTTGTAGCAACCGCTGTGGCCATAGGGTGCGGTTAATGCAACGTTGCGCAATGTCGGTGTGCGGAAGGTATAACGGTCGGCAGGGTCAAGGGTCACCTGTTCACGGCCATAGTCATCGTGACCCATGACGGTAGTGCCGTCACCTTTACCCGGACCGATCTGCGGCATGGCAATGGCATGGAAACTGTGATCGGTCTGGAACTTGCCGCTGTGGCAATGGGCGCAGCGGTGGCCATTTCTTTTGCCTTTGTGCTTGCCCTTATAGAAGAGTCGCATGCCTTCCAGGGCGTTTTTACTCATGGCTTTTCTGTCACCCCGCAGGTAACGGTCGAACGGACTGTTGTCGGCGCGCCAGCGGGTACCCTCGAACGCGGCAATGGCGTTAGCGGCGTGAGCATAGGTAATATCATTTGCCACGTTGATATCGTCAAAGGCGGCAATGAACAAATCGACATAGTGTTCATTTTGTTGCAGACGTTCGGCGAGCAGTTGCCAGACGATCTCCAGCTCACCCCTGTCTGCGGCAGCTGCGATAGCGTTCTCGGCGATACCGTTTTCATCCACTTGTCCGGCCATTTCGGCGGGCGATGTTACCGGGAACATCGCCTGACAGGCCAGTATGTTTTCGAGCGTATCCGGCAGCTCGTAACCGGCTGGCGTCTTGCAGCCGCTGGGGAAGGATGGATCGACCTCTACACGGCCGTCGTGGAACAGCACCGTGAATTCATGTGCCCCAAGGTTAAACACCGGCGGCGCGTTGCGCGGCACACGTTCGTGGATGGCATCCTTATCCGAACCTGTGTCGCGGGTGACCCCCAGGCCCCGACCACCTTCCCCGACGGGCAGCGACAGACCGTCTCCGGTATCTGTTAGTGAATGGTGGCAGGTCGCACAGGAAATATTTAAATTTCCGCTTAATATCTTGTCAAACATGAGATTCCTGCCCAATTCCACTTTTTCTGTGCTGTGTTCGCGGAAATCGGCGTCGGTTACCGGGTCCGGCAAGTGTGGGTTATTCTGTTTGCCGTTTTTAGCCAGCACCGGGGCGCAGGTCAGAAATCCAGTGGCAAGCAGAGTCATAAGTAACATGTTATGTTTCATTTGAGGGTCTCCTGGGGGAAAATCGATCACTATGTTTCTGGTATTGTTTTTATCATCACTGACGGCGTTTCATTATTGTTCAGGCCGTCTGCAGAAAGTTTCATGGCAGCCCTCTGCAGGGGCGGTTGCGGAAATTAGCAGGGTCGCGGCAGTGATGGAATGTGGCACAGTGACGCGCGGCAAATTGTCACAAGGAAAGCGGCGCTCCATGCAGCCTGGTTAATACGGAGATGTCCGATGAGGTGGTGTGATACGCATGACCGTTATGGCCTGATCAGCATCGCCTTGCACTGGCTGGTTGCTGCCGCGGTCATGGGACTGTTTATGCTCGGTTTGTGGATGGTCGAACTGGGCTATTTTCACCCCTGGTATCAGCGTGCGCCGGACATCCACAGGAGTATCGGTGTGATGCTGTTTGCTATGATGCTGGTGCGTGTCGCCTGGCGTTATACGAATCCTCGTCCAGAAGCGCTTGGGTCTGTCTCGCAGAGGAAGGCGGCTGCCTGGATGCATGGATTGATGGTTGTATTGATGTATCTCCTGGTGGTGAGCGGCTATCTGATTTCTACCGCCGACGGCCGTGGCATCGATGTATTCGGTCTGTTCAGCGTACCCGCCAGCATCAGCGGGTTGCAGAACCAGGCGGACATTGCCGGTGAAGTACACGAGTTGCTCGCCTTTACCCTGATCGCGCTGACCATCCTGCATGCGCTGGCGGCGCTGAAACACCACTTCGTGGACCGTGATCAGACTCTGAAACGCATGCTGACTATCAGGCACTGAGAAAGCTCTGATGCAGTGCAGGAACCATCGCAGGGATGCCCCCTGCGTGCCCTATCTATAGTAATCGAGAGGAGTCGCCATGAAATACAAACTGTTAAGCAGCATCGCCCTGGCCATCGCAGTGACTGTTCCGTCTCTGTTACAGGCCGCCGACTATGTGATCGACACTGAGAAAGCACACGCCTTCATCCAGTTCCGTATCAAACATCTTGGCTACAGCTGGTTGCTCGGACGTTTCAACGATTTTGACGGCAGCTTCTCTTACGACGAGGCCGATCCCGCGGCGTCCCGGGTGGACGTCACCATTCGCACCGCAAGCATTGATTCAAACCATGCCGAACGCGACAAGCATTTACGCGGCAAGGAGTTCCTGGAGGTTGATAAATTTCCTGAAGCGACATTCGTCAGCACCGGGTTCACGGAGCAGGATGACAAGACCGCTGTTCTGACCGGTAATCTGACGCTGCACGGCGTGACCCGTCCGGTGAACATCGCCGTAAAACCCATCGGCCATGGCCCGGATCCCTGGGGCGGAAAGCGGCGCGGGTTCGAAGGTACGACCACGCTCAAACTGACCGACTATGACATCGATTTCGACCTGGGACCTGCCGCCCGGGAGGTTGAGCTTTTCCTTTCGGTAGAGGGCATAGAGCAGTAATCGGGAAACCGCCATGTAATCTGACGCATCCTGGTCGCTGCCACGGCGTATCGGTATCAGCAGTTGCCTGACCGGCAACCAGGCTCACTTCGACGGTCCGATATGCATACGCGGAGTCAACAAGCCGCAGCAGGATGTGGCTGATGCGCTGATTGAAAATACTGCGCACAGCGCCACCTGCACTGCTTTTACGATACCCTCCGGTGGCAGAGGGGGTTAACGGGACAGCAGTGATTTCGGCTACACTTAAACGAATAACAGTCAACCAGAAACGTGGAGGAGACAATAATGAATGCGTTGGATTTGTTAGGGACTTTGATGAACAGTGGCATGTCGCGCTCCGGTGGTCGCCGCCTTGAAAATTCCATGGGTAGCAGTGGGATAGGCGCACCTGGCGGAATCCTCGGCCAGGTACTGGGCGGCGCTGGAGGTTCCGCGCCCGGTTCCGGAAGCCTGGTGGATATGCTGGGCAAGATGGCCGGCTCACTCTCTCAGGGCGGTTCGGGTGGGGCGGCGCCGGCCGGCATGGGAACAGGTGGCGCCGGCGGTGGTCTGCTCGGCAGCCTCGCCGGTGCGCTGTTCGGCGGTGGCGGCGGTGCCACGCGGTCGACGGCGGGCGCCGGTGGCATGGCGGTACTGGGTGGGCTGGCGCTGGAGGCGTTGCGCAGAATGGGGGGTGCCGGCGGCGCTGCGCAATCCCTCGATATTGACGATGCGACGCGCCTGGTTGCCGGACTGCGCCAACCGGCAAACGCTGAGGAAGAGCAACAGGTTATGGATGTCGCCAACCTGACCGTGAAGGCGATGATCAACGCCGCCAAGGCGGATGGCCGTATCGACGAGACAGAGACAGAGCGCATCGTCGGCAAACTCAAGGAAGGCGGCATTGACGAAGAGGAGCAGCGCTTCGTGGCCGCGGAAATGCGTAATCCGATGGATACGGACGGCATTGTGCGTGCAGTCCCGAATCAGCAGGTGGCGATGCAGATCTATGCGGCCTCGCTGCTCGCCATCGAGGTAGACACCGATAAGGAGAGGCGGTATCTGCAGGACCTTGCCGCAGCGCTGCGGCTGGATGGCACCGCAGTAGGCCATCTGCACAGTGCACTCGGTGTGGCTTGACATCAGTCAAGCAGTTGCGCCTTTGTGCTTGAGGTCGCGAGAGCGCCGAGACCCTGCTGCTGAACAGAACTGTGAATATTTGTGACAGAAGTATTGTATTGTTGCCGGTAGATACTATATTGCCGTTAGCGGCCTTGTGCCGAACGGAATCATGAAGAGAAGCAAAGAGAAGTAACGATGAAAACCAGCAGTTATATTTATATCCCGCTCTTGATCGCCGTCATCCTGGCGGGGTGCGCGACCGCTCCGAAGCTCACGGAAGAGCAGGTTTTCGCGCAGTACGAACAGATTGCAAAACTGGACAAAGGTCTCAAGGACGCGGCGGCGCGGGATGTAGATAACCTGGCGCCGGACGGTTATCGCGCCGCCTGGAAGCAGCTCGAAGAAGCCGTCCGCGAAGCCAGGGCAGACCGCTCGGGGACCGCAAATTCGGCCGCCAACGGCGGCCTGCAGACACTGGCGAAAGCCAATCAAAACGCCGAGCGCAGCCGGGAGCTGCTGCGCGAAGTCCTGGAGGCGCGCGACAGGGCTTACCGCGCGGGCTGCGCCAGCGTCTTCCCGGACAGCAGTGAGGATCTGGAAACCGATTTGCGCAAGGTGGCCAGCCTGGTGGAACGCGGCAGGCTGGAGGATGCCAAGCAGCGTCGCCAGCGGCTGATCGCCGGTTACGAGCAGCTGGAGCTGGTGGCGCTGCAGGAAGGTACCGTCGAGGCGGCCCAGGCAGCCATCGAAGCGGCCCGGAGCAAAGATGCGCAGAAGGTCGCTCCGAAGACGTTCAAACTCGCCGAAGAAGAAATAGCGCTGGCGCGATCGGTACTGGAGGCGGACCGCAGCCGCACCGACAAGGCCAATGCCCATGCCATGCGCGCCAAGTGGCTGGCCGAGAGGAGTATCGTAATCAAGGAGCTGGTCAAGGATTTTGCACGGCGTGACTACAGCGGCGAAGACCTGGTGCTCTGGTACCAGAAACAACTGAGTGATATTAACGAACCGCTGGGCGAGCAACTGCCTTTCAACGAAGCGAACCGGAATGTGGTGCTGGGTATGCAGCAGTCTATCAAGGACCTGATGAGACAGCGTGATGATACGGCAGCGCAACGCTCTCAGTACGAACAGGAGCTGTCGCTGAGTGCCGAGCAGAGCGCCGCCGTCGACAAGGTGCAGTCACTGTTCAGCCCGGCCGAAGCCAAGGTCTATCAGCAACAGCGGAATGTCCTGATTTCCGCGCAGGGATTTCGTTTTCCGCCTGGCAGCAGCGAGATCGGAACCGGTAACTTCGCATTGTTGAATAAGATCATCCAGGCGGTTAAGACTTTCCCGGAGAGTCATATCGAGGTATCGGGACACACTGACTCGACCGGCACTGCGGCGGTCAACAGGAACCTGTCACGGGCGCGGGCAGACAACGTGGCCAGATTCCTGGTCGAAGTGGGTAACATTCCGGCCGGCAGCATCATGGTGACCGGCTATGGTGAAGAGCGGCCGGTGGCCAGCAACGAAACCGCATCGGGCCGCGCGGCTAACCGGCGCGTCGAGGTTCTGATCAAGAACCAGTAAACTTCCAAAAAAAAAAGGCGACCTGAGGGAGGTCGCCAAAAGGAGGACGGGATGAAATCTGTCTTGCCAGAATCTGGTCGCAACCATATCTGACAATTACAGCTTACGACCGGACTGTTTCGGAAAGATTTCAGAAATCCGCTAATTTGTAACAAAGCGTTTCAATGGCCCGAGGTATAGGCAGTCGCCGATAACAATGTGCTTATCGCCATTCGGCAAAGCTGTTCATTTCAATAGCCATTACCACCTGTTTATGACCCATCCCTGACCCCGGCGGTCGCCCACGGGGAACACCTTAAAACCCTTTATTTTAGAGAGTTATCCGCTGAGTCGTCTCAGCGTCGCTGTGCGGCAACACAATCAGCGTTATTTTCTGATTGCTGTCTTGCTCCGATCGAACCGGACCCCCCGTTTGCGTTTGTTATTCAACGGCATCTCAGTGGCTGGTATGCGAGTTGCAAAACTCTCAGAAGCGTTAAGTTGCGAAAGTGCCGATTCTTTGCAATGAGTTTAGAGACGACGTCCCCAGCACACGAATCAGCTGTTGTAACCAGATTGCAGACGTCGGAATCACGACTCTTGACTTTGATGATATGCCCTTGTCGTCAAATGGCGACTGCTGTCGAGCCGCCTTAATTTATATGCAATAGATTGTTCGATGCGTGATCGAGTTTCGGCGAAATGATTGCGTCATCACCAGGAAGTCAATCATCAACATTTGTTAGCTAAAGGAGTCTGAGACGATGCTACCCGAGCTACGAGCCAGCTGTTTTATCCCCATTGCAGACAAGCAAAGCAACACCGCCATTCTGCGCCTGCTTATTTTCCTGAGCGTCCTGCTCGGGCTGGTCGTCACCACGACCGCCTGGGCGGATGATGATGATGAGCGAATAGACATTGACCGCGCGAGCTGGAGCAACGACCGTGACCGGCTTTCGGTTCGCGGTGATAAAGCGCCGGATAACGCGACCGTGACCATCAGGTACGGCAATAGAGGTGACAATGGTGCCGTGATCGGCGCTACCCAGTCCGACGGCGACGGCGACTGGGAGTTCCGCATCCCTGGTCTGGATCCGGTGCCGTGCGATGTAACCGCACAGGCGGCCGGTGTCGACGACGATGATAGGGGCGTAAGCAACGCCCCGAACAACTGCAGCAATGACAGTAACGCGGTACCGACACCGACACCAACGCCGACTCCGACTCCAACGCCGGGTCCGACTCCAACACCGGTACCAACACCGACGCCGGTGCCGACACCGGCACCAACACCAACGCCGGTACCGACACCAACACCGCCGCCGACGGCCTGTACCTCACCCATCCAGGCACACTGCCAGATTACCGATTACACGGGGCCCGAGGTTTGTGTCGGGTGCCACGAAAATCAGGCGCGCGACATGCATGGTTCGGTGCACTACCAGCAGGGTGGCGCCTTCCCCAATCTGACCAACGTACCGGGTAATTTTGCGGCAGCGGGTGAGCGGCCCGCACAGGCCGCCGGTGATCTGGTTGCCACCGGCATCAACACCTACTGCGGCACTCACGAGAATTCGCCGCGCTTTACCTGCGCCGGCTGCCACGTGGGCAACGGCCGCTTCCCCATGGCCCAGTCAGAGTTCGAGCTGATGGATCCGGCTTCTGCTGAGGCACACGCGCAGTTGGCCAATATCGACTGTCTGATCTGCCACCAGGAGGTCTACAAACGCTTCCCTGACTGGACGGCGAACGGCGAGGGCTTCATGGACTTCGACCTGTTGAACCTGGTCGAGCTGCCTACCGGAGAGCTGGTCCAGAGCAACGGGGACATACTGCCGCGTAGCGGTTTCTCCGGAATCCCCGTGGTCAATCCGACCACCCAGGACTTCCAGTTCCTGCCGGCCGGCAGTGACACCCTGCCGGCGAGCGTGCCGATGGCGCCGATGCCGCTCACCACGCTCGAGGCGGCGCAGAACGTCCACCTCACCACCCGTCAGTCCTGCCTCAACTGCCATGCCGGTGCGGCCGGTGGCGACGGCACCAAGCGGGGCGACCTGTCCCGCGAGGTGGCGAACAATGCCAGCACCACGACGGACTTCCACCTCAGCCCGCAGGGTGCCGATCTGACCTGCTCCGACTGCCACAACGAGGGTGGGCACCGACTGCGCGGACGGGGTCTGGACCTGAGGCCGAACGACGTGGCCGGGCGTTTCACCTGTGACAGCTGCCACGGCGCCACCCCCCATGGGGACGACAGTAACACCCAGGGCTCCAGCCGCGACAAACACGCCCAGAAGGTGGCTTGCCAGACCTGCCACATCCCGAGTTACGCCAAGGCGGCCGTGGGTACCGAGGTGGTACGCGACTGGCAGGATCCGCACCCCTCGGCGGCGGCCTGCAACGGGCGTGGCGGCTGGCTGCCACGCGAAGACAAGGACTTCGATCTGATCCCGAGCTACGCCTGGTTCGACGGTACCAGCCAGGTCTCCTACCTGGGCGAGCCGCTCGACGGTGTGCCGACCATACCGCTGGACGCCGGCGTGGCCGCGAGCTTTGCCGGCAACTTCAATGCCGGCGACCCGGCCTACGTGATCGGCATGCCCAACGGCGACGTGGCGGGCGATACGCTCACCAAGCTCTACCCCATGAAGGAGCACTGGGGCAAGCTGGCGCGCAACGATTTGGACAACACCCTGATCGGCCATTCCACGTTCGAGTTCTTCCGCACCGGCAGCTTCTGCCGCGCGGTGGCGGTCGGCCTGGGACAGGACGAAGTCAATGTGGATCCAAGCAACGTGTGTAACGGTTTCCCGGGCGACCTTGAGATGCCGCCGAATACCACAAGCGTTGCGGTGCACACCTTCCAGACCATCAACCACGGTGTCGAGCCGCGGGGTGATGCGCTGAACTGCGGTTCCTGCCACGCGTCGCAGAGCGGTGGTCCACTGCAGATGGACCTGGGCCCACTGGGCTACGGCCCGCGGACTTTGCCAAGCGTTGTCACAAACACCGATCAGCCGACCCTGAACGGTGACCTGAACAACATCTGCAGTCAGTGCCATGGCAACGAGACCGGTGGACGCGGTTTCGACTCCGTGCACAGTCGTCATGTCCAGAACCTGGGCAAGGACTGCGCGGCGTGTCACAACTTCTCGCGTCCGGAGCGGGGGTTGAGTCTTTCGCAGAACTAAGTGGCACCACTGACTGACTGGAGAGCGAGACCGGACAGGGACGTCCGGGCGCAGCTCTGAAGGGTCGACAGGGGATCAGCCGGAGTTGCCGCCATGTGCCATGGCAATGAAGCTGTGACTCGTTCTGGTTAAATCCCGGGATGGCATGGACGCCGTCTCTCGCAACTGGCCTGCCGGGCAATCCGGCGGGCCTTTTTTTTTGGGGGGGAGGGGGATCCGGTGCCCGTGCGATGCCGTTACTTTATCCAGCTTTTAGCGGCTTGCCTCAGGCCGAACCTCGACCCGGGCTCTGCGGCGCACAGACAGGCCGGTAAGTGCCAACAGGACCAGTGCCGGCAGCACCGGGTCCGCTGTCGCGGTAGCCGTGGTCATCGCGCAGCCGCCACCCCCGCCGCCGCTGTTGCTGGTTTCGTCAGCATTTGAGGTAATGCTTACAGTGTCCGCTGCGCTGTCCACCCGGCCGTCATTGACAATCAGTTGCACCTGGTAGCTGCCGGCCCGGTCAGCACTGAAAGTGGGCGTGACCGCCGTCGGGTCAGACAGTACGGCCTGGCTGTCTGTGGGCCGGCTGGTGAACGACCAGGCGTAGCTGAGGGGGTCATTGTCGACGTCACTCGAGGCGCTGCCATCGAGCTGCACATTGGCGTTGACTGCGACCGACTGATCGGCGCCCGCGTCCGCCACCGGTGCGGTATTTGCGTCGCTGCTCGCAGTGCTGCTGGCCAGGGTCTCTATGACGGACGGATTCTGTGCGTACATCTGTTTGAAGTCACTGACCCGGCCACCACTGCTGTGCAGTCCGTCCACAAAGCTGGGGCTGACCGCCTGATAGAGCAGGCGGGCGTCCACCCTGTACGGGCCGTTCGGGGTATTGAGGGCGATCCGGTAGTGCACCGTATCGCTGCCGCTGCCTTCCTGGCCGCCGGTGATATT
>JBDNAP010000168.1:0-6902 GCA_039768325.1 Thiogranum sp. | reverse complement strand
GGCCAGGCAGTTGAGTTTTCCCTGAATCTCAACAGTGAAGAACGCAATCTGTTACAGGTCATCACTCTTGGAAGAGTGCTGGAGGCCATTGAGGAGCCATCTGCCTGGCGATTTCGCCTGAATCCTTGAGACGTGTATGCGGGCTAGCGACATACCCAATCTGATCACCGCGGGGCGGATTCTGCTGGTGCCACCTGTCGGCTGGGCGCTGATACAGCAGCATTTTCTGCTCGCGCTGGTGCTGTTTTTTATAGCTGGTATCTCCGATGCCGCGGACGGTTTCCTTGCCAAGTACTACGGCTGGACCAGCCGCCTGGGCGCTCTTCTCGACCCGTTGGCCGACAAGTTCCTGCTGGTGACCGCCTACCTGGCTCTCTGGTGGATCGGTTTACTGCCATTCTGGCTGCTGGTGCTGGTGGCGGCGCGCGATGTGGTGATCGTCGGCGGGGCCGTTGCATACAATTATCACATTGAGCGCCTCGAAGCCGAGCCTACGCTCATCAGCAAACTGAATACCCTGCTGCAGATCCTGCTGGTATTACTGGTGATCATTCATCAGGCCACGGGCTGGGGTGAAAGTGGCTGGATAGCAATGCTGACGGTTGGCGTTGCCGTCACCGTTGTCTGGAGCGGCATTGACTATGTCATCACCTGGAGCCGGCGAGCACGGAAGGCCGGTAATTCAACGGAATGACTCAACAACTCCCGCTGGGAATACAGATCAAGGCAGGGGCGCGCTTTTCAAACTTCGTTGCCGGGCCCAATGACGAACTGTTGGAGCAATTGCGATTGTCGGCCAATGGTGAGGGCGAGCTGTTTTTTCTCATCTGGGGCAGCAGCGGTTCGGGTAAATCCCATCTGCTACAGGCCAGTTGTCACCAGGCAGCCAGCCAGGGGCGCACGGCGGCCTACCTGTCCCTGCAGGAATGTTCCAACCTCCAGCCGGCGCTGCTGGATGGCTGGGACGCGTATGACCTGGTGTGTCTGGATGACATGGATGCTATCGCCGGACAAGGGCAGTGGGAAGAAGCTGTCTTTCACCTGTATAACCAGATTCGCGAACAGGGCGGCGGCCTGGTGGTGAGTTCGCACTCAGCACCTGCTCACCTGCAGCTTTGTTTGCCTGATCTGCGCTCCCGCCTGGGCTGGGGGCTGATGTATCAGTTGAAATCCCTCGATGATCGCCAGCGATTGCAGGCATTGCAGTTGCGTGCGCAGCAGCGTGGCTGCGAAATGCCTGACGAAACAGGGCGTTATCTCATGCGTCGATTGCCGCGCGATATGCCGATGCTGTTTGATTTACTCGATCAACTGGATGAAGCGTCGTTAGTGGCGCAGAGAAAGCTGACGGTGCCGTTCGTGAAATCGGTGTTGGGTCTGTAGCGATTCCGCCGCTGACGGTGCCATCAGGCGGCGTTGGCTTTTGACGTCCGGATAAAACCGATTCCACCCGCCAGCCAGCACAGCGATAGTGCGACTTCCGTCAGCGCAAGCCAGCGGGCTTCTGCGTCGCTGTAGGCTTCCACAATACCGTGGGTGAAATAGAGCAGGCAGAGAAACAGGCTCCAGGCAACGGTATAGCGGCGTGCGTGCAGCAGGCCGCGCAGCGGCGCAAACAGCGGCAGCCCCAGGGCGAGCAGGGCAAGCTGAGCCGGCACTGTGCCCGGTGGGGCGAGCCATCCATACCAGGCAAGCAGCAGGGCCATGATGCCGAAATAGCCTGACAGAGTCAGTATGTAGAACAGGCGGGCCTTCAAAATTAACGGGAAAGCTTGAGAGTGATTTCGGCCAGTCGTTTGCCAAGCGCCCTGCACAGGCGCTGTTCGGCCTCGGTCAAGGCGTTCTTGCTGTCGGGACCGGCGAGGTGACTGGCGCCGTAGGGTGTGCCGCCGGCGTCGGTATGCAGCAGGTCCGTTTCACTGTAAGGGATGCCCGTAATCAGCATGCCATGATGCATCAGTGGCAACATCATGGACAACAGCGTGGTCTCCTGGCCGCCGTGCATGGATGAGGTCGACGTGAAGAGGGCGGCGGGTTTGCCGGCCAGTTCCGCTCCCAGCCACAGACTGCTGGTGCTATCGATAAAGTACTTGAGCGGAGCAGCCATGTTGCCAAAGCGGGTTGGACTGCCCAGTGCAAGGCCATCGCAGTCGCGCAGGTCCTCCCTCGTTGCGTAGGGTGCGCCTTGTGATGGAATGCTGTTTTCGGTGCTCTCGCACACCGTTGAAACCTGTGGCACGGTGCGCAGCCGTGCCTGCATGCCGGTCACCCCTTCAATACCGCGTGCGATATGCTGCGCCATTTTTTCGGTGGCGCCATAGCGGCTGTAGTAGAGGACCAGTATCTCAGCCTGGTGGCTCACTATAGTATCTCCAGTACGTCCTCGGGTGGCCTGCCCAGGACCGCTTTACCATTGCTTATAACGACCGGGCGCTGGATGAGTCTGGGATGTTCGACCATGGCCTGGATGAGTGCATCCCGGTCCAGGCTGGTATCGGCCAGATTATTCTCCCTGTATTCCGCCTCGCCGGTTCGCATCAGCTGGCGTGGCTCCAGACCCAGCATATCCAGAATCTGCCCGAGTTGTTGTGCATCGGGCGGTGTTTTCAGATATTCGACTATCTCCGGTTCAATACCGCGGGCTCTCAACAATTCCAGTGTTTGACGGCTCTTGCTGCAGCGCGGATTGTGGTACATGGTTGGTTTGGGCATGCTTGTGTTCTCCTGGAACGCCTGCCGGCGTTTCAGCATTTTGCGGGATACTTGTGTATCAGTCCATTGCGCATGATTGATGATTTCTTGACGCCTTCACGCCTCAGTGCTAGCGTGTCACTGAGATTTTTCAGCTGCGCCATTCATGCCTAAATACAGTTTGAGTTTGTTCAGACCCTGTTTCTCCAGCATCCTGGGGGCAGGCTGGATTGCCGCTTTGTTACTGTCAGTACTTCTGGCGGCCTGTGGTACGGCGCCCGTACAGGAAATGAGCGAAGCACGTCAGGCTATCTCTGCGGCGCGCGCTGCGGGCGCCCGGGATTATGCGGCGCAGGAGTATAACAAGGCCGAGTCACTGCTTAAGAACGCGGAGCACATGCTTAACAATCGTAATTATCGTAAAGCCAGGCAGAGCGCCAACGAAGCCCGCGACGAGGCGATACGGGCGCGCGAAACAGCTCAGCAAACGAAACCACAATCTACACCCTTGAGATAAATTCAATACTTAAGGAATTTTTTCGGCTTGATTACGTCTTTCTCGTTTAATGCCGGGTCGTTGGTGTCCTGGTTAGTTGCTTGACATTCGGCTGAGTCAGATGGTAGCTTCAGGCGATCAACAAGAGACGTGAAAAGTCTCTATGTATCAACCACTAGCGGAGTGAATTTCAATGAAAACAAATGTTTTTGGTAGGCTGCTTGTTCCTGTGCTTCTGGTGCTGAGCCTGTTGGCTGGTTGTGCCAGTACACCGAAGGAGCCGGCTGTCGATCAGGGGAGTGCACAGGCTGAGCAGGCGATCGCGGCTGCCGAGGCTGCCATTGCCAAAGCCAATGCGAATGACTGGATCTGGCGCGATACCGAAAAGTTTCTGCAACAGGCGCAGGATGCCGCCGCCAAGGGCGACAGTGAGGCGGCTGTCAGTCTGGCCAACAAGGCACGTAACCAGGCCGAATTGGCGGAAAACCAGTACTACCTGGAACAAGCCAAGGCCATGTTCAAAGAGGCGAGTGCCGTGCAGGGTCTGAACGCCAGCCAGCAAAATGCCCTGAGTGAAGCTGACAAGGCGATAAGAAACGCCGAAGGACGTAAGGCCTACGATCTGTTGACACCGCTGCTCGCTGAGATCCGGGCGGCTTCCATGCAGTATGAAGTGGTAAGCGGAGATAGCCTCTGGGCTATCTCCGGCAAACCGGAGACCTACAACAACCCGTATCAGTGGCCACTGATCTTCAAAGCCAATCGTGACCAGATCAAGGATGCTGACCTGATTCATCCGGGGCAGACATTCGATGTGGATCGCAATCCGTCAGCGTCAGATCTTGAGTCGGCGGTCAACCATGCCAGAAATCGAGGTGCCTGGTCGATCGGAGTAAGGGAAGACAGCGACCGTCGTTTCCTCGGAGGTTCACTGCGGTTGCAGTAAGATCCAGTTCGGCGCAAGGAGCGTAAAAGGATGGATCGGCCCGTTGGGGCCTTTTGTTATTTTGGGGGCCTGTTTTTCGTTGGTTTACACGAATTCATAAATATAGCGTTCGAATCCCTGAGCGCTTTCCAGTAACTCGGTGCAACGTACGTTGTGTAGAGCACCGCTCTGCTCGTAGATCGTGACCGCATCGCCGATTTTCATTTTTCCGCTGTGGGCGATCAGGGTACACACGCGCTGCTCCCCCCGTTTCTGATTGGCTGATATCGCCGGCTGGTAGTCACCACCCAGGCCCGACGCGTCTTTAACACAGGTGACGACAGCTTTGGGTTCACGGGCCAGGTACTGCAGCCCCAGATCAAAACCTGAGCCGGACTCCACCTCGATCAGCCACCGGACCACCGCGATAACCGAGTGCGCATTGTATTTTTCACCGGCCCTGCGCAGAGCCACCAGTTGACCGACACGCGGGTGGACTGACGGGGTGCCGCGGTAGCTGACAGCCAGGCCGCCAGAGCTGTGATTGAGGCTGGTACAGGTCAACAATGCCGGTGTCTTGCGGTTGGTCCCATCGGCCGAATCCTGCGTGCCCGGATCGACAGTGTCTTTATGCCCTGCTGCCAGAAACAGGCCCGGGTTAAACCAGCGGCCCTTGTTAAGTGCACAGTAGGCCGCGTCCAGGCCGCTCACCAGTTCAATCCGGGCATCTGCGGCCTGTCTTTCGGCGACGCGCGTCCGCCGACTTTGCCAGCGGTCCTGTAACTGGTTCAGTGTAAACAGCAGGGTCGAAGCGGGAACTTTGGCAGGCAGGCCGAGGACGTGGGGTTGCATGTACGTCTGCAGTTGAGTGATATCCTTTTTCAACTGTTTCATCAGGGCATTAAGATTCAGGTACAAGGGCTCGTCTGCTATTGCTTGTCCGTCACCTTCGAGACCCGTTAAGGCAAAACATACATCGCGGGAATCGACATCGTTTTCAATGGTGACCAGAGCGTCGTGTGATTCGATGTACTTTCTCAGAACGGGGATCATACCCGCCGGCAGGCCGTAGGGATCGGCCGCCCGCATTAAGGCAATCAGGCGGAAGGCCGTCTCGATCTGAATTTTGCCGCTACCCGGTAAATCCGCCGAGTAACTCTCGCGCCCCGTCTGCCAGGCATAGTTGAACAGCGCCAGGCATTCGCTCCACAAAGCGCGTGGCGCACGCTGATAGCCGGCATAGTAGTAGCCGAGTTGGAGTCCCAGTGTGTAGATCGAGCCAAGCAGGGCCAGTGGCAGGCTGCGAGTCTCGATAAAACCGCCGCGTTTATTGATCATCTCGTGGGCGACGATTTTGTAACCGAAGCCAATATCCTGACACAGGCGTTTCAGCAGTGGCTGGATAGCATCGGCATCGGCCGGTTTGGCTGGCAGCGATTCATTCAGGCGCTGGTAGGTGCCCAGAAAATGACCCAGAATCTCCAAACGGGCTGCCGGCGCCAGCGTTTTCCGGTTTATCAGGCGCAACTGCTGGCTGGCCGCCTGTGCCGCACGCTGCAGATCCAGGTAGGGCAGATTGTCCAGCCACTCGTAGACCTCGCGCGGCTTTATCTTGACGCCGGGACGGTCGCTGTTCTGGGCCGGAATTGTGAGTTGTAAGGTGGTCAAGGCAAGCAAAAATCCGTTTGGTGTTGCCTCCTGTAACGGTCAATTTTCCAAATTCTGGACTATTCTGATTCAACGGCGATTCCGGCGATTCGCTGTTTCCAGATCGCCGGCCCGGTCTGGTGTACCGACTCGCCGCGTGCATCGACAGCGACGGTGACCGGCATGTCTCTGACTTCGAATTCGTACACCGCTTCCATGCCCAGTTCAGGGTAGGCAACTACCCGTGCCGAGTGAATCGCTTTTGAGATCAGGTACGCCGCACCGCCTGTGGCAATCAGATAAACCGCCTGGTATTTTTTAATAATATCAATTGCTTTCTGGCCGCGTTCCGCCTTGCCGATCATGCCGATCATACCCGTCTCAGCGAGCAGAGACTCGGTAAACTTATCCATACGCGTGGCGGTCGTCGGTCCGGCCGGGCCAACCGCTTCGTCCTTCACCGGGTCGACCGGGCCCACGTAGTAGATCATGCGATTACGGAAGTCCAGGCCATTGGGTAAGGCTTCGCCTTTGCTGAGACTGTCAACGATACGTTTATGCGCCGCGTCCCGCCCGGTCAGCAGGTGTCCGCTCAGCAGCAGGGTTTCGCCCGGTTGCCAGTCCCTCACTGTGGTGGCATCGAGTTCATCCAGATTGACCTTGCGCGACCGTCCTGCCGCTTCCCACTGAACCTCAGGCCACTCGCTGAGGGCGGGGGGTTGCGGGAAAACCGGCCCGCTGCCGTCCAGTTCCAGGTGTACGTGACGGGTGGCTGCACAGTTGGGCACAATGGCGACCGGCAGTGAGGCCGCGTGGGTCGGGTAGTCAAGCACCTTGACGTCGAGGACTGTGGTCAGTCCGCCAAGCCCCTGGGCGCCAATACCCAGGGCGTTGACCCGGTCGTGGATTTCCAGGCGCAGTTGTTCGGCGCGGTTGACCGGGCCACGCTGCCGCAGTGCCTGGATATCGATGGGTGCCATCAGTGACTGCTTGGCGAGCAGCATGGCTTTCTCCGCGGTGCCGCCGATGCCGATGCCGAGGATGCCGGGTGGACACCAGCCGGCGCCCATGGTCGGAACCTGGTCAACGACCCAGTCCACCAGATCGTCGCTGGGATTGAGAACGGCGAACCTGGCTTTGTTC
>JBDNAP010000167.1:0-4630 GCA_039768325.1 Thiogranum sp. | reverse complement strand
TGCCGCGAAACGATAAAACCCGGTTGACCAGTTCAGACTCTTCAAACGAATAGGTGCCAACAACCACGTTAGCCTGCACAGCGCTGCATATCAGCCCCAGCAAACAAGCGCCGGCGACAACAATGGTTTTGCCTCTCATGCTGCCTTCTCCCCAAATATTCCCGTACATTGAGCTATGCCCCATGACTCCTGACATAAACCCGAAATTTTTATAGACTATAACAAAGCTGTGTTTAACGGCTAAGCAGGTTTCCTGCGGGCGATGCCAGCCAGACCGAGAAGACCGGAGACGAACAACCAGACAGCGGCCGGAACCGGGACCTCGCTTGCTCCATTGTTACCCAACATCGCTATCTCGATGTCGTACTCGCCCTGGCCCATACTTGCCAGCTGTTCCTCGACACGGCGTGTATAGCGTTCCTCGACTTTTTCGCGATGGGTTTTCCACTGTTCGTCGGTCCAGGTACTCCACATGGCCTTTTGCTCTTTCTGCTGCTCTGGGCTCCGACTCTCCCACCACGCTTTATTTGAAGCCTTGCGTTTTTCGTCGATCATCCGCTGCTTTTCTTCGTCCGAAACCGCAACACTGGCAAACAGGCTGACCGCGAAGTCGCCAGGTCCCGCTTCGAATGTGAATGCCCCCGGGTTCGACAGGTTGCCCAGGGAATTGCTTCCGGAGCTTACTTCAAGACTGGATTCCGTAAACGGCCTCGTGTTTTCGAGATCCGTGAGCGTGGCCTGATAGAGGCCGTTCTCCTCGATACGGAATTCATCCGTGAAAGAAATTTCCTTGATAAAGGTACCGGTCTTACTGTAGACCACCCCATCTTCCAGCGACGAGGCCAGCGTATTGCCAGCCACAAGGCAGCCCGATAGCATCATTGCCAAGCGTGTTCTTGAGATTATTTGCATGTTCTTCATTGTTTGTTACTCACTGTGTTTGTTACTCACTGTGTTTGGTACTCACTGTGTTTGTTACTCACTGTGTTTGTTACTCACTGTGTTTGTTACTCAGTCTGCCATTGAGATCGCTTTCGATCGTAATTCAGGTATGCTGTCTTCACCCGTTGCGTTTTCATCCGCTACTACTCTCGCGGGAGAAATCAGGGACATCAGGTTACTGAGGGTGCTGAAAGTGCTGCGTGTCTCCTGCTCCACCGACTCGCAGACACCGGTGAGTTTGTTGGGATCAGACTTATCCCGGCGATAGATGCGTACAATATAGTTTTCCATGAATCCTCCCGTGTTATTCTTCTTATGGTTGTCGGCACTGCTTTCATTTCTTGGATGTTGCGAATCAGTATGGCAGGCGGGCACTTACAAAAGGCTTACAGTGCGCGTAGACGATCGCTCACAGTAATTCCTCTTGGCAAGCTGCGCGGCAGGACGCAACAATTGATGGAAACGGGCATTCGACTGATCGCCACCTGCAGCCCGGCCTGGCTGCTATGTTCGCCACTGGAAGAACAGTACGTCTTACCCGTCTACCGTGCGCCATATCGAGCGCGGTGCGGGATTATTCGCTAATATGAAATGTCACTCATCTGAATCATGGCGTTACTGAAAAACATGAGCACAATTTCTGACGAAGCGGCCCGGCGCCGTACTTTCGCAATCATTTCGCACCCGGATGCGGGTAAAACCACGCTCACTGAAAAGCTGCTGCTGTTCGGCGGCGCCATCCAGTTGGCCGGTACCGTCAAGGGCCGCAAAGCGGCAAGGCACGCCACCTCCGACTGGATGGAAATGGAGAAACAGCGTGGTATTTCGGTGACCTCATCGGTCATGCAGTTTCCCTACAAGGACGCCATGGTGAACCTGCTGGACACACCTGGCCACGAAGACTTCTCCGAAGACACCTATCGCACCCTGACCGCGGTTGATTCCGCCCTGATGGTGATCGACGTCGCCAAGGGCGTCGAGGCGCGCACCATTAAACTGATGGAAGTGTGCCGTCTTCGCACCACGCCGATTTTTACCTTTATCAACAAGCTCGACCGCGAAGGACGTGACGCCATTGAACTGCTCGATGAAGTCGAAAAGGTGCTGGATATCCGCTGTGCACCGCTTACCTGGCCGATTGGTATGGGTAAGCGCTTCAAAGGTGTCTATCACCTAGAGCAGGATACGGTTCACCTGTACCGAACGGGGGACAGCAGCAGACGGCAGGATGTGACTGTCATCAACGGCCTGGATAACCCCTTGCTGAATGAAGTGCTGGGGAATCAGGCAGAAGAGCTTCGCGACGAGGTCGAGCTCGTGCAGGGTGCCAGCCATACTTTTGATACGGCGGCTTATCTGCGTGGCGAACTCAGTCCGGTGTTCTTCGGTTCCGCAATCAACAATTTCGGTGTGCAGGAATTGCTGGATTACTTTGTGGACTACGCGCCTTCACCGCTGGCGCGTGAAACCACATCACGCCGTGTTGATCCTGTGGAAGAAAAGCTGACCGGCTTTGTGTTCAAGATCCAGGCAAACATGGATCCACAGCACCGTGATCGCATTGCTTTCTTCCGCGTCTGTTCCGGTATGTATAAAAGGGGGATGAAAATGCGCCATGTGCGTATTGGCCGCGATGTTCAGGTGTCCAACGCCATGACTTTCCTGGCGTCGGATCGTGGACACGTTGAAGAGGCTTATCCGGGCGACATCATTGGCCTGCACAACCATGGCACGATTCGCATCGGGGATACCTTTACACAGGGCGAAGAACTGAAATATACAGGGATTCCCAACTTCGCACCGGAGTTGTTTCGTCGTGCTGTACTGAAAGATCCGCTGCGTATGAAGGCGCTGCAAAAAGGACTTGATCAGTTGAGCGAGGAAGGCGCAACCCAGTTGTTTCGACCGTTGAAGAACAACGATCTGATTCTCGGCGCGGTGGGAATTCTGCAGTTTGACGTTGTCGCCCAGCGCCTCAGGGACGAGTATAAAGTGGAGTGCGTGTTTGAAAACATATCTGTCGCAACAGCCCGCTGGATCGGGTGCGATGATGAAAAAATTCTGGAACGCTTCCGCGGCAAGGCGTATGAAAACCTCGCTGTCGATCAGGCCGGGGAATTGGTCTATATAGCGCCAACACGTGTTAATCTGGAGTTGGCGATGGAACGGCATCCGGATATCAGTTTCCACGCCACCAGGGAAATATAACTCCTACGCTCGTGTCATACCCGCTGGGCGTGCGCCAGCTTAAGGCAGGCCCTTATCAGTGCGCACTAATATTGTGCATTTACCCTGTCGGCGCCTATCGTATGTTTTGTCAGATGTGTCTCAAGCTATTGAATTTCCTTTATATCGCATCGTGCTAAAAGGCTGGCATACAACGTGCTGTTCCTCCTTTAATCGATGTTGTGGAAGTGACTATGAAGGAAAAACTGATTCTGATCGGTAATGGTATGGCAGGTGTCCGCACGCTTGAAGAGCTGCTGAAGCTTGCGCCGGAGCAGTACGACATCACCGTGTTTGGTGGTGAACCCTGCGGTAACTACAACCGAATCCTGCTTTCGCCGGTGCTCGCCGGTGAAAAGACCATTGATGAGATTATGCTCAATGATGAGCAGTGGTATGCGGATAATGGCATCACGCTGCACAAGGGCAAGTGGGTCGAGGAGGTCAATCGCGCCAAACGAATCGTGCGCGCATCCGACGGATGCGAAGCCGGTTATGACCGTTTGATTATTGCCACCGGTTCCAACCCCTTCATCATCCCTGTTCCGGGCAACGAGCTGGATGGTGTGATTTCGTTTCGGGACATCAGTGATGTCGATACCATGCTGGAGGCGTCCAGGAAGACAGGTGGCAAAGCGGTCGTTATCGGTGGCGGTCTTCTTGGTCTCGAAGCCGCCAACGGTTTGATAAAGCAGGGCATGGACGTAACCGTAGTACACCTGATGGATACCCTGATGGAGCGTCAGCTCGACAAGCCGGCCGGCGCCCTGCTAAAAGCGTCGCTGGAACAGAAGGGGCTGCAGTTCCTGATGGAGGCGCAGACCGAAGCCATCCTTGGCACGGACAAGGTCGAAGGGATACGCTTCGAGGACGGCCTGGAAATTCCCGCCGATCTGGTTGTGATGGCGGTGGGTATTCGTCCCAATATCGATCTCGCCAGGAAGATTGGTCTGCATTGTGAGCGTGGCCTTGTGGTTAACGACACTATGCAGACATTCGATCCACGCGTGTATTCGGTGGGTGAATGCGTGCAGCACCGCGGCGAGACCTACGGCCTGGTTGCACCCTTGTTTGAACAGGCCAAGGTCTGCGCCAACCACCTGGCTCACATGGGCATAGCCCGATATGCAGGCTCGATAACGTCCACCAAGCTGAAAGTCACGGGTATCGACCTGTTCTCAGCAGGTGATTTCCACGGCGACGAGACCACCGAGGATCTGGTACTGCAGGATCCGGGGCGCGGCATTTACAAGAAGGTTGTGCTCAAGGACCACAGGATTCTCGGTGCGGTGATGTACGGTGACACCATCGATGGCACCTGGTACTTCGAGTTGATGCGTGACGCTACCGACGTTTCCGATTTCCGCGACAAGCTGCTGTTCGGCCAGGCTCACCTCGGGGATTCAGGACATGGTGACGACAATCGTGTTGCCGCGATGGCCGATAGCGCTGAGATCTGCGG
>JBDNAP010000166.1:0-4510 GCA_039768325.1 Thiogranum sp. | reverse complement strand
GCTTCAGCTCGCGCGGCGAGGCAGACTACGCCGACAAACTGCTGTCGGCCATGCGCTACCAGTTTGGTGGGCACCATGAAAAACCGGCAGATTGAGGCCAAGCCTACCCGCTGGCATGTGCTCGACAACCCGGATGCGGTCGCCACACAGGCGGCACAGCGTATACTGCAGGCCGCATCCCGGGCCATCACCGAGCGCGGCCGGTTCCGCATCGTGCTGGCGGGTGGGCGTACACCGCAAGCGGCTTACGGTTTGCTGATCGGTGCGGACACCGACTGGTCCTGCTGGGAAATCTATTTCGGCGACGAGCGCTGCCTGCCAGTGGATGATGTGGAACGCAACAGCCTCATGGCGGCCAGCGCTTTGCTCGACTCGGTAACTGTTCCCGCTGCCCAGGTACACCCCATCCCCGCCGAACGGGGGGCTGAAACCGCCGCCGCTGAGTATGAACCCGTGGTCAGAGCAGCGCTGCCTTTCGATCTGGTGCTGCTGGGCATGGGCGAAGACGGTCACACCGCCAGCCTGTTTCCCGGACAGCGGCACCCGGCTGACCAGCTGGTGCACGCTGTACACAACGCCCCGAAGCCACCACCGGACCGCGTCAGCCTGAGTACGCGCGCACTGAACGAAGCGCGCGAGGTGCTCGTCCTGGTGACCGGCACTGGTAAACAGGCCGCCATCCGGGACTGGCGGGCCGGTGAACAACTGCCCATCGCCGGAATCGGCGGGGCTGCGCAGGTTGATGTCCTGCTGGACAAAGCGGCGCAGGCTTGAGCAAACCGGTGCACCTGGTCACAACTATCGATCCTCTGATGCGAGATACCGCCCGAAAGCCGCCGTCGCCTTGTCGTAAAAGCCGTCTTCGCCTTTGACGATAAAGAATGCAGCCAGCTTATGCCGCTCGGCAAACCGGTAACCGGCTTCCGGCCCAAGCACCATCAACGCGGTGGCCATGACGTCCGCCTGCATGGTCGATGCATTGGCGACGGTCACCGACGCGAGCTTGTGGGTGACGGGATGCCCCGTCATGGGGTCAATGGTATGTGAATAACGCCGCCCCTCTTTCTCGAAGTAATTCCGGTAATCCCCCGACGTAGCAATGCCCACATCATCCAGTTCAATGACGATATGCAATGACCGGGAACCGGTAGATGGCTTTTCGATGGCGATCCTCCAGAACCTGTCGCTGGCGTTACGCCCTTTCGCCTGGATCTCACCGCCGATCTCTACCATATAATCGCCGATCTCCAGGGCCTGCAGATGCCCGGCAACCATGTCGACGGCATAGCCTTTGGCAATCGCAGACAGATCAACATAAAGATCGGGGCGCTGTTTTTTGAGCGCTGGAGGCGAACTGCGCACCCGCAGTCCCGTGTACCCCACCCTTTTCCGGGCTTCGCGAATGTCCCGGTCAGACGGGACCTGATCGATACCGGTCGAGGAACCGAATCCCCACAGATTGACCAGCGGCCCCACGGTGACGTCGAAGGCGCCCTTGGTCATGGCGCTGACCCGCAGCGCCTGCTTCATTATATCAGCCAGTTCGCGGGAAGCATCGATCCAGCCCGTCGCCTGGTTGCGATTGAACTGCGACAATTCCGAGTCGGTAAGGTAGGTGGACATCTGGCGGTTGATCTTTTCCAGGATGGCATCGATCTCGGCCTGGAGCCGCTCCGCTTTAAGCGCGGTTGGCAATTCAACCACTTTGACGGTGTAGGTCGTGCCCATGGTCGCACCCTGAAGCGTTGTCAAGGCGCGCTCCCGGGTTCCGGATTGACAAGCCGAAAGTAACAGCAGGCAGACAATGCTGGCCAACAGGGCCATGGCCCGGCTATCGCACAATACTTTCATCCTCGGAGTGCAGCGACTCAAATTGACACCAAACTGATTCTAGAATGATTAAGCCGGCAATGAAACTGACGGCACAGCAACGGCCTGGCCGGGATACCGTGCCGAAAAACAGCGCTCCTGTGACCGGTATTAATATCGCTTCTTAATCAAGCCCGGGCCGCCGCCCGGAAAAAAGCACCTCGATCGTCAGCTTTCCAACGAACCAGCTATCGATGTCAACGTGTTCACCCTTTACATCCACCCTGAAACCAGGCTGCGCCTGCGGCGAGGTATCAAGATATTGCAACAGCGCTGACGGGAATTGCACACCCACGCTGACATGCAGTGGGAAATAACCATCCAGGAAGCTGCGGTGAAAAGGGCCATTACGGAGCAGGAAACGGCCGTCAGCCTGGGGATAAAGAATCTGCGCTTCTGCGCGGATGCACAGTGTTGCATCCTGCCGGACGTCGGTCAGCTGTACCGTCTGCCCGCGGCTGACCGCCTGGCCAATATTGGTTTTCGAATGGATACGCAAATGGCGCAGTTTCCGGTATCGATAAACCACCTCCGCGGCGGGCACGGCGTCGAGCCCTTCGTAGCATTGTCTGAGCTGTACCCAACCGTCGTCAAGACTGCTGCGGGTGACGGTGATGACATTGATTGAATGCAGTGTTTTGTTATCTGGCGGTGGTGACAGAAAAACAAACTCGCCTTCCCGCAGCTGTGGCGCAGCTGGCTCCGATTCCCTGTTGAACCAGTCTTCGAGCTCGATATCTTCAGACGATACATTGCCCGCGATTGCAGCGCACGCGGGAAGCAGGCATCCAAGCAGCAGGCCATACTTCATCAGCTTCTCCTCACGCTATCGCAGTGAAACGGATTGCAACCCTGTATCCTCTTTAGCTTCAATACATAAACCAAGGATCCCGGCTCACAGCAAGCCGCTGCCGATGGACAAGCCGCCTGAATTGACCTATACAGTTAGACAGGGTGTGCTGAAAAGAAGCACCTGAAAAAACAAGGGCGCACATCCATGACCGAGAAAAAGGATAACACGAAAGAACCTTCACCAGCGGAACCCGACGACACGACGGAGCCGGAAGCGCTTGCCAAACTGGAAATGGCACTGACCCATTTCGCACAGACTTTTGAAAGCAGCGCCAAGCGCTGGGAATGGATGGTTTATCCGGCGATCGTTATATTCGGTATTATGGGCATCTCCGGTTTCTGGCTAATTTACAGTCTGACCAGCGACGTACATGAACTGGCACGCAATGTGGATCCTAAAATGGAGCGTAATCTGGCGAGAATGTCGGAAAATATATCGTCTCTGTCCGAAAACGTCGGAGTCATGACGGACGAGGTCAGCGAGATGAAGGGTCATATTTCCCATCTGGATTCGTCGATTATGCTCATGCAGAAGGATATGAGCATCATATCCACCAAACTGGATACTTTATCTCCCCTGTTGTTCAATATCGCAGAAATGAATCAGGCCATGAAAGCCATGACGGCAAATACAGCATATATGAGTCGTGACATGGGGATGATGAATCAGAATGTAGGGCGCCCCATGTCATTCATGAATGAATTCGCACCCTGGTAGTAATGGAAATGCCGACACTGCGATGCAAGCGTGGCTTTGCATCCTCCCCTCTCGCTTCAGATACTATACTTAGTCGGAGTTTCTGTCAGCGGCCAGCACAAAAGAAAAGGTGACCTATGGGTGAATCAGCGGAACGTGACAACGCTATCGATAAAGCCGGATTTGAGAAAGAATACCCGAAGCTGCGCACGGAGTTTTTAAACGCCCAGTTTGATCTTATCGAATCAAAACGATTTCCGGTTATTCTGGTTTTTGCCGGCATGGAAGGCACGGGTGTCATCGATGCGCTCACCAATGCCAACACAGTGCTCGATTCGCGACACGTGGTTACCTTTGCGCTCGACACACCCACCCAGGAGGAGTCGGAGCGCCCGCGTATGTGGCGTTTCTGGCGCACCCTTCCTCCCAAAGGCGAGATCGGCATTTATGCAGGCTCCTGGTACACTGCGCCGCTTACCGATCGCGTGCTCGACAAGATCAGTGATGCGCGATTTGAACAACAGCTGGATGCCATCAAGCGGTTCGAGAGCATGCTCGCCGCCGAGGGTGCGTTGATCCTCAAAATCTGGCTGCATCTGAGCAAGGACGATCAGAAGAAGAAACTGAAAAAACTCGAAAAGAGTGAACGCACCAAGTGGCGCATCGAAGAATCCTTGTGGGGCGGTAGTAAACGCTACAGGAAAGTCAAATCCGCCGCGGAGCACATGATGCGCATTACCGGAACAGACCAGGCACCGTGGATTTACGTGAACGCGGCGAATAAGTACTACCGCAGTCTGACCGTTGGCAAAACCATTCTCAACGCCATTCGGACACACCTCGAGCAAGCACGGGCCGCCGAAGTCTCACCGCAAGCCACCCCGGTAAGCATCCCCGATGTCAATCGGCAAACGCCGCTGAATGAAATGGATTTATCCCTTAAACTGGAAAGAGAAGACTACAAGAAAAAGCTGAGCCATTATCAGAATCGGCTCAACGAGCTGGTGTGGAACAAGAAGTTCAAAAAGCGTTCTCTGGTGCTTGTGTTTGAGGGTAACGACGCTGCCGGCAAGGGCGGCTCGATACGCCGGG
>JBDNAP010000165.1:0-5501 GCA_039768325.1 Thiogranum sp. | reverse complement strand
TGACCTGTCCTCCTCAATTGTGGCTCTGAGCCAAAGGTTTCCAACCCCAGCTTAACCCACGCTGCTTGAGGTTGGGCAGGTCAAAACATTATGTCTAAATAGGCTTAACTTAGCGCCATTCATCCCCGACTCTAATTCAACGCGTCACTCAGTAAGTTACTTGCTCGGATAACTTGATCGCCGCCATTCTTGGCGACAGTTAGCGGATACCACTGATGGCTCAATGCATTTGATCAAAAATGAAATATTCAATGTGTTTTTGTTGCTGCATCGCATATACGGCTGATATTCAGCCTCATCTGCTTATTGAGTGAATAGCACTACTGTTCTCTTTTGGGTTTGGCGTAGGCGGAACGAATCAGTGTGTACTCATCCCGCTGGAAGTCTTTGATAAGTTCCTGAACGTCGGCTTCCGGTATGCCAATACCCTTGAGGAGCATACTCCCTCGTACCAGCGTGCTCTCAATGTATCCGGTGCCGGCGTGTTTTATACCCTTGGCAACCAGCTCATCCTGATCCTTGAGCGTTCGCACGCGCACATAGACGTCAAGCAGGGGATAGAGGCGCTGCAGGGTGACTGCCACGGCCTTGGCCTGCTCCATATCCCTGAGGGTGACATACGCCGCATCAGCTCTGCCGAGTCCCGCAGCCTGCTGTGTCACCGGGCTGTTGATGTCACCGAAGTGGACATTGCGGCCCGATTGCTTACCCTCCCGGACACGGCTGATATTTCTGTCGAATGCCACATAGGGGACGTTCACCTTCTCCAGCATAAGACAGATAAGCTGCCCACCTTCTTCGTAGCCGATGACAACCACATGGCGATCCAGATCAGCAGCGGGCTTAGCGTCTTCAACTACAGAAACAGCCCCAAGCCGAACGGTCAGCTCACCGCCGACCTTCACCATCAGCGGGGTCAGAATCATACTGAGTGCAACCGCGAGCATCCCCAGGGTCAGCTGGTGAGTACTCAGTACGCCGGCAACGGCAGCGGCACCGAAAAGCACAAAAGCAAACTCACCGAACTGCGACATCAGAAACCCTGAACGAATGGCAGCCTGACGACCGATGCCGAATGCCAGGATGAGGCCGATGAGTACCACAACCTTGAGGACCAGTATCGCCGGAACATGGGTCATCAGTGTTGGCCAGTCACTCAGCAGGGCGCCGACATCGATCGACATCCCCACGGCGATGAAGAACAGGCCCATCAGCGTGTCTTTGAAAGGCGCGATGGTCGCCTCGATCTGATACCGATAATCCGAGGCCGAGAGCAACATACCTATGAGAAAGGCGCCGAGCGTCATGGAAAGCCCGGCGTGTTCAGCAACCCATGCGGCGGCAACGACCGATAACATCATCACGATCCCGAACGCCTCCATATGACGCCGCTTTGCGGTGTAACCCAACACGGCGGGCAACAAGTAGCGCCCGATGACGATGATGCCGCCGATCGCCACCATCAACAGCGAAACCTTCTCCCACAAAGGTGCCTCTGTCGCCTCTGCCGTCTTGTGAGCCAGGATGGGAACCAGCGCCATGACCGGAACAATCCAGAGATCCTGTGCCATGAGAATCGCAAACGAGGTCTGCCCATGTTCAGTGGCCAGCTCGCTGCGTTCCGCCAATGTCGCCATAATGATGGCCGTGGAAGACATCGCGAATCCGAGGCCGCCGATGACAGCGCTTTCCCATGACGCATCGGTAAATAAAAGCAAGTATGTCCCCAGCACTGACGCGGTCACCAGCATTTGTAACGACCCCAAACCAAAGAGCAGGCGACGCATGGACCACATCTTCCCGGGACGCATCTCCAGACCGATGGTGAACAGAAAGAGCACCACACCGAGTTCTGCGATGTGTTGCAGGCCCTCCACATTCTCGGTAGCGACGGGTCCCGGGGTATGGGGCCCGATAATGATGCCGGCCACTATGAAACCCAGTATGGAGCCGAAGCCCAGGCGCTCGAAGAGTATGACGCAGATTGCCGTCGCCAAGAGCAGGACGAGCAAAGCGAGAAGAATCAGGCTGGCGACAAGCAACCAGTCCGGACCAACGAGCCATACCGCGAACGGGATGATCAGATAACTGGTACGCATCTCCCATGCATAATGAATCGCCCCACTCCAGAAAACTATTGGCAGTCGTATTGAGTGCAAGCGGCCTACGATTCTGGCGACGGAATGCGATGCAAGGTCGCATACAGTACCGGCACCAGGAGCATGGTGATGACGGTGCCAAAGATCAGGCCCGCCATGAGGGTCATCGACATGGAGACCCAGAAAGCGTCCTGCAGCAAGTGTACCACACCCAGCACCGTGGTCGTCGCACCCAGAATCACCGGCGTCACGCGCGACAGGCCGGCACCGACCGTGGCATAGTAAGGGCTCTGGCCTGTTGCCAGGTTGGCGTTAATCTCATCCATGAGGACAATGGAGTTCTTGATCATCAGCCCGCCAGGCTCATGGCACCGAGCAGAGCCATGAAGCCGAAGGGTGTCTGTGTCGGCAGCAATATGGCTGTGATACCGATGAGTGCGAAAGGTATCGCCAGGGCGATGATCAACGCCGGGCGCAATGTATTGAACAGCGCCACGATGATGATGGCCATGAGTACAACCGCCGGCACCATGCCGGGTACCAGCGAGAGCTGCGCGGTGAGCGTGTTGTCGTATTCGCCGTCCCAGAACATACTGTAACCGGGCGGCAGCTCCATGGCTTCGCACCTGTCGATCACGGCCCAGCGACTGTAAGGTTGTGGCGCAGCCGGTGCTGGGTGGTTTACACCACGAATATCGCTTGCTGGCGAATGCCGCAAGAATTTCTGCGGAGCACAGCAGCTTGAAATCGCCGCACCCGGCTGAATGGTGGCGAGAACCGTGGCATTATGTCCCCCAGCGGACGCAGCAAAGGCCAGGCGTCTACCATTTGACTGCGGCCTGCTATTACGGTCCTCGATTTAGGTAGATCGCGAGGGTGGCTGTCGTACATAGCGGCCGAACGGAGGTTAAAATATGGGGCAAGCCTTGAGAGAGGCTGTAGCACGCCAGCGCATGTTACTACGCAGCCTGCTGAGCGCCCACATGGAACGGCTCGCACGGTCCTGCGCTGAGGTCTGGCCCGATCGGGATGCGCTGGAACAGCGTCTGCTGGAGAGCCTTTCGACACTGCCGTCGTGCAAGTATCTGTACGTGCTCGATGAGCACGCGCAGCAGCTCACCGCCAATGTGTCGAAACGGGGGCTGTTGCCCGAGCAGTTCGGCCGCGACCGTAGCCAACGACCGTATCTGGCCGAAGCGCTGGCCGGTGAGCCGTTCTCCCTGTCTGATGCCTACCTCAGCCGCAATGCGCGGCGCCCCTCGCTCACTGCCGTACAACGCCTTGAGGATGACGACGGTAACTTCATGGGCTATCTGGGCGCGGATTTTGACCTGCGCGAACTTCCGCTGACCCGCGAGATCTACCAACAGCCCGAACAATGGCTACAGGTGAAGGGTGATCCGGCGATACGCGGTGGACTGTTTAACCAGCAACGGATCGAGAGCCCGATGGATAAACGCATCGATGAGGTGCTGGACCTTGTAACCGAGCTGGTGTCCGTGCACGGCGTCTTCCACGGCAAACTGCACTTCTCCAGCTCCCGTGCTACGCTGTGGTTCATCGACGATCCGCTACGTTACCGCATTCTCGATATCGAAGATCTCACGGATCCCGGGATCGTGCTGGCCTATCCCTCCCGGCCTTATCCGGAGGATGCCCTGATTCCTCTGACGCAGGTCGGCGAGGTATTTCGCACTTTTAGCGCTCTGCGCTTCATGGATGAAACCATCTACCTACGCGCGGGTTCACTCAATATCTTCAATGGTATGGTCGGCCTGAATTTTTCCTGCGACGGCTCCCACTACATGCCCTGGGGACAATTCCTGGAAAAGAGTCTGGGCTTCTGGCTGGGTACGAGGGAAACCGCTATCGCGAAATAACATCGGCAATAGCCGCCCCGATGAGGTGTACGTCTCAAATTCGTAATTTTCTTTTGAAAAAGGGACGTTATGCAGTCTTGACCCGCCCTATTTGCTTACCCTACCCTGCGCCAGTATGAAGGACATATTCATTCTACTGGTGCACCGAAAATACCGTCAGCTGTTCTCGCCAAAGAAGAGGACAAAGCCCGGACCTGAAGGTCCGTCCGAGCCACTCATCCAAGCCATTGTTGAGCTCAAACGCCGCAATCCACGCTTCGGTTGCCCTCGCATCGCCCTGATCATCTGGAAAACCTTCGGTATCAAGATTGATAAGAACGTTGTTCGACGCGTCCTGGTCAAACACTATCGCCCGCACTCCGGTGGCGGTGGTCCTTCTTGGCTCACTTTCCTTGGCCATATGAAGGACAGCCTTTGGAGTGTCGACATGTTCCGATGTGAGTCAATTCGCCTCAAAAGCCATTGGGTGCTGTTGGTGATGGATCAGTTCACCCGCCGCCTCATCGGTTTCGGTGTGCATGCCGGTGACATCGATGGCGTCGCGCTTTGCTGTATGTTCCACAAAATTATCTCAGCAAAGGAACTGCCACTCTATTTAAGCTCTGACCATGATCCACTTTTCGAGTATCACCGATGGCAGGCAAATCTTCATATTCTTGAGATTGACCCTATCAGTACCGTCCCATTTGCCCCGATATCACACCCATTCGTCGAGCGCCTGATCGGGACTATTCGCCGTGAGTTTCTTGATCAGACACTGTTCTGGAACGCAGTTGATCTGCAGAGAAAACTTGACGCGTTCCAGGATTATTACAACCACAACCGTTTTCACGCTTCGCTCGAAGGCGATACGCCGGCACAAGTGAGTGGTGAATCCAAAACCAGACAAGTCAACTTGGAGCATTACCGCTGGCAAACGCATTGCCGTGAGCTTGTCCAGCTTCCGATGGCAGCTTAACTGCGAATTCGAGACCCACACCTACTTCTGGTCTTATCATCGCTCATATGTAAATGAAGAAATGACATCACAGCTTCAGAAAATTGGACAAGAGATATGGGTTTACGATGGAAGCACAGTAAACTTCCATGGCTTCCCCTTTCCGACACGAATGACTGTGATCAGGTTAGAAAAAGGTGATTTGTGGGTGCATTCACCAGAGAAAATCAACGATGATTTGAAATGTGAATTATCCGCCCTGGGTGAAATCAAGTACCTCATATCACCGAATAAATTGCATCACTTATTTCTAACTGAATGGTTATCTGCATATCCGGATGCTAAATGCTATGCCGCTCCAGGTTTAGAGAAGAAAAGGCGTGATATTAAATTTACAAAACTGTTGTCGTGCGATCCCGAAGAGGATTGGGCAAATGAAATTGAACAAACAATATTTCAAGGTAGCTCTGTAATGGAAGAAGTGGTTTTTTTCCATGTAAGTTCAAAAACATTAATATTAACCGACTTAATAGAGAACTTTAGCCCGTCTGCATTTAATTGGTGGCAAAAACCAATTGCAAGGAT
>JBDNAP010000164.1:0-3070 GCA_039768325.1 Thiogranum sp. | reverse complement strand
TCGCAGATGTAGTGCAGGCGGTCCGAGATCAAACGTGGCGTCATGCGCTTCAAATTGAACTGCAGGCAGCGTGACAAGACCGTCGCAGGCAGCTTTTGCGGGTCCGTTGTTGCCAACAGGAACTTGACGTGAGGTGGCGGCTCTTCGAGCGTCTTCAATAATGCATTGAACGAGCTCTTCGAGAGCATGTGCACTTCATCGATCAGGTAAACCTTGTAACGTCCGCGCGCAGGTGCGTACTGCACATTGTCCAGCAGATCCCTCGTATCATCGACCTTGGTCTTGGATGCCGCGTCCACTTCAATCAGATCAACGAATCGGCCTTCGTCGATTTCGGTGCAAGCGCTACACTCACCGCAGGGCTCGGAGCTCACTCCCTTCTTTTCGCAGTTCAGAGCCTTTGCCAGGATCCTGGCAATCGTGGTCTTGCCCACGCCACGCGTGCCCGTGAACAGGTATGCATGATGCAGCCGCTCCGTGTCGAGCGCATTGATCAATGCCTGCAGCACATGATCCTGACCCACGGTATCCGCGAAATTCTTGGGCCGCCATTTGCGCGCGAGAACGAGATAGCTCATAGAGTGTCAATAATCTGGAGTTTGACGATCAATCAGGCAGTGTATCGTAAGTGGCCCGCGCCAGCTTTTTCCCGGCACCCGGTATCACCGCTACCGTTGCTCCCTTCCGGGCCTGGCGGAGTTCACGGCTGACCGTCGCGGGAAAGCCGACGCGGACCGGGCCGAATTATGGCCGCTAGCGAACGTCAGCACAACGCAAGATTCAGCCCCAGAGGTGCCGGTCTTTCTCGATCACCTGTGAGGACGATCCAACAATCAGCGGATCCGCGCCGTGCACAACGTGATGATCCTTGCCTGGATAGTCAAGGTTGGTCAGAAAGTGCTGCATGCAATTGAGCCGGGCGCGCTTCTTATCGTCGGACTTGATGATGGTCCACGGGGCATCCGCAGTGTCGGTGTAGAAGAACATTGCTTCCTTGGCATCGGTGTATTCGGACCATTTGTCCCGCGATGCCATGTCGACCGGGCTGAGCTTCCAGTGCTTCAACGGATCGGCTGATCGCGCGATGAAGCGACGCTGCTGCTCATCATGCGTTACCGAAAACCAGTACTTGAAGAGACGGATGCCCGAGCGCGCCAGCATGCGTTCCAGGTCGGGAACCTGGCGCATAAACTCCAGGTACTCCTGCGAATCGCAGAATCCCATGACGCGCTCAACGCCGGCGCGGTTGTACCAGGACCGATCGAAGAACACCATCTCGCCATCCGTTGGCAGGTTCGCGATATAGCGCTGGAAATACCACTGGCCACGTTCGCGATCCGTTGGCTTCTCGAGCGCTACAACTCTTGCAGCTCGAGGATTGAGATGCTCCATAAAACGCTTGATGGTGCCGCCCTTGCCAGCCGCATCACGACCCTCGAAGATGACGATTATCTTCTGGCCGGTTTCCTTGACCCAGTTCTGTACTTTCAGCAGCTCGACCTGCAGCTCGCCCTTGTGTTTTTCGTAAACACTCTTCCTGATCTTCGTCTTGTACGGGTAGGTGCCATTGCGGAACAGGTCTTTGATTTTCTCAGGATCATGCCGCATCGTGCTGAACACATGCGCCGGCGACGAAGGCCTTGCTTCGGGTTCTTGCTCTGCCGTTCCAATGTCCACCACCGACTCTGGCTGGCCTGCTTTTTTATCTGTCATGAAGTCACTCTCATAAAGATCAATATTATGCCGCATTGTCCGGTTTATTTGGGGTATTCAAAATACGGAATATTGCTTATTGGTGCCAGCGGGAACCGCTGATCTTCGGGATCGTCGGTTGCGCAAACGAAAGCGGCGAGCCGAGGCCCGCCGCTTTCTTTTTACTGGCAAACCGTCCTCAGTCGTCGTTTGCCGCCTGGCGCCGGCTGGTAGCCAGGTAGGCTCGCGACGAATCGCAGCTCAGCTTGCCCTTGAACAGCTCATTCGCCTTCTGCCAGCCGGACTCGTTAAACTGGTCCCAATCCGCACCGAGGTCCTCGAGATTCTCGTAGGCCTCAACCCACTTGAAATCAAACTTTTCCTTGCCGCCGCCATAGGCTGGGAAAAATACCCAGTGGCCTGCCTTGGATCCGTTCTCAGCCCCGTACTTGCCCCACTCGATCATCGGGTTATAGAGGTCATCAAAGGACACGCCATCCGCCGTGTTGCAGTCTGAGAAGGTCACGACCAGGTCGCCCGAGTCCCCTTCACGCTCCGGCGGCTGCTTCATCATCAGCACCGAGAACGCAGCGTGCGTGCCGCAGTCCATGACATCAGCGAATCCCTCAGCCTCTTTGGTGCCGGTGGCAATCCAGCTGTCCTGGACCTTGCCCAGCGCCTTCGCTTTGTCAGCTGCTCCAAACCACAGCACGTCGAAATCCTGCTCATCGCTGGAATAATATGGCACCAGGGTCCACGCCGAATAATCAGTAATACCCTGTTTGTCCGCCCAGGCATTGAAGCGCTTCGTTGCAGCGTCCAGATCGGCCGGCCCCTTGCCGTCGTTATAGCTGCACGCAAACATCTCCATCGGAGACGCAACGTTCGCCTCGCCCTTGTCACCCTCGTGACTGTCTGCGAACACGCTGCCGAAACAAAGCATTAGTCCGCCAGACACAATTGCACTTAATACGCTCTTCATGGTTATCCCCTTTTGTTGTTATAGGTGCGGCCAGCCGCCGCACCGAAGCACGAAAGTATAGGGCGATGCGCTGTGATTTGCGAATTCAGCTCCGTCAAGAAGGGGACAGTGCGCAATAACGGGGACAGTGACCCTAATTCGCGATAAGGCCTATAAGGGGACAGTGACCCTAATTCCACGATTTGGCAACGCTGTGCCCTCATTCTGCTTTCATACATAGTTAGGGTCACTGTCCCCTTATCTCCCACTTTCATACATAGTTAGGGTCACTGTCCCCTTATTTCAACGTGTATAGTGGGCACGTCAATCATCGCCGAAAATAATAACTGACCGGGAGCCGATGCAATGGACGATTCGCGAGTCACTCGACGCAGATTCATCCTTACTGCGATCATT
>JBDNAP010000163.1:0-3959 GCA_039768325.1 Thiogranum sp. | reverse complement strand
TCATTGTCAATGCGGATCGCGATAAGGTTGTTCGCGAAATAATGCGAACCGTCATCGATATGCTGTCGAAGGATTTTTCGCTGACTGCCGAAGAAGTCTTCAGCTAGAACACCAACTCTGATCTATATCAAGGCTTCGCCCCGCGCTACTTGATAAACTCCACCAATCGGACACCGCAGAGTACGCCATGCATCGCCGCCAGGCGAAACGCTGTGCACCGCGTCCCTGCGATGGTTCATCGCATAGACCCGCAGCAACAGGTCGAGAGTGATTAAGCAAACTAAGCTGGGAGACTCGATATGGGAATGGAGTGGATTTACCTCCCCGAAGCATGGGTAGCGCTGTTGACGTTGACTGCCCTGGAGATTGTGCTGGGAATCGATAACATCATCTTCATCTCGATTCTGGTCGGTCGTTTACCCGAACACCAGCGCCAACGTGCCCGGATTCAAGGCCTGGGGCTGGCGATGTTCACCCGTATCGCCCTGCTGTTGTCGCTGGCCTGGGTCATGCGCCTGACCACACCGCTGTTTACGGTCCTGGCACAGGAAATATCAGGCCGTGACCTGATCCTGCTTGGCGGCGGTTTGTTCCTGCTTTACAAAAGCACCCAGGAGATCTGGGAAAACATGGAGGGCCCCCAGCTCGAGGAAAGCCACGAGCCGAAAGCAGTGCGCAGCTATGCGGCGGTACTCGGACAGATCGCGGTGGTCGACATCATTTTTTCGCTGGATTCGGTGATTACCGCCGTCGGCATGGCCAAACACGTGCCGGTCATGGTGCTCGCGATCATCATCGCCGTCGCTGTCATGATGCTGGCCGCAAAATCGATCGGTGAGTTTGTCGATCGTCACCCCAGCGTCAAGATGCTGGCTCTGAGTTTTCTGATTCTGGTCGGCGTAGCGTTGATCGGCGAAGGCCTGAATATGCATATCCCCAAGGGCTACATCTATTTTGCCATGGCTTTTTCGGTGACCGTGGAAATGATCAATATCCGCGTTCGCAGGAAGCTGCCGGAGCCCGTACACCTGCACAAACCCTCGACAGTGGAAGAAAGCAACGAGTAAGCCGGGTGTTAGACCAGTTTTCTCAGCACTAATGGCACGAAGGTCACACAGGAAACCAAGAACATTTAACCGGTTGTTCCCTGGCGACCTTAGTGTCCTTTGTGGTTAAGATTGAGACACACGATGATTGCTGTCCCGTACATCACGACCCGGATTAGGCATCATCAGCACCGGATTTCCAGCTGTTGAACCGCCCTGCCAGCTCCAGGGCATTCCATAACAGCGGCAACGCAGGCCCCAGCAACTCGCCGCGCCTGAACTGTCGAATAGCAAGCATGACTGCCGCCACGATGACAATTGTACGAAGACTGGCGACGCCCAGACTCTCTTCCTTTATCAGCTGGTCGATTTTGGAAAGTCCGGATTGCAGCGGTCTCAGTGCCGGCGTTTCGGGCTCCGGCCCCTCGGCAATGTCAAACAGGCGCAGTTGGCGCAGTTCGGTCTCCACCTCGGCATAGGGTGTATCCGCGTGGCGCAGAATGATGCTGCCGGTGTTGCAATTGACCCGCACGTCATCGAGACAGTCGAGTGGCTGCAGTTGCCTGCACAGTTCCTCGAAATAGGCATGATCCTGGCGTTTGTCTCTGATACGTAGACGCACGCGGCCCGGGATTCGGTGGACAATATAGGCCAGCTCGAGGCTCACTTGTCTTCCGCTCCCGCCACTTCCTCTTCGAACCCGTCCACCGACTCTTCTGATTCGTGAGCTTCAAGCAACTCTTCGCGCACCTCAGCGACGACGTCTTCCACGGTCTCTCCGAATTCTTCGAACACCTCCCTGCCCTTTTCATAGGCCATCACACCGGCCCTTAGTGCAGTGCGCGCCAACGGCCGTAGTACCGGCGCCAGGGTCGTGAATACAACCGGCAGCAGCACGGCAGCACTCAATCCGATACCCAGGCCTTTCATTAGATCGTCGTTTCTTGCCATCGTATGAACTCCGCCTAGGTAAATTTTGTATCCTGACTATCCTGCAATGCCAGATCGAGCTTCTCTCTGACGGCAGACTCGATCTTGCCCTTCATGGGCGCCAGCATCATCCCCAGCTTGATGTTGAGCTCTATGAACTCATCGCTTAGATCTATGGAACCGGAAGCACCCGAACGCTTGAACTGCAGGGACTCACCCTTCCAGGCGTAGTCTGCATTTAATTGCTTCTTCAAATCCCTGGCGATCTCTTCGACGCGTTTTCGCGCTTCATCGTGCGCCAGGCTGTGTTTCTGCTTGATGTGGATATTTGCCATGTGCCTATCAGTCACTCTGTTTCAATAGTCAAAAAACGGCAGAAACCACCGTCGAGTATCGCGTCATTCTAGCCCATCTCTGACCCTCTATCCCAGTCCCGCTGGGCAGACAGCGATGCGTTGCTTTCCGGACCCATTCAGGGCGCCGGCAAACAGGTTTAAGCTGCCCCATTCAGGCTACCTCATTGAAACAGAGTATGCTATGTTTAGCTCATAAACGGGTCGACCAAGGAGGAATCATCATGCGCGGTGTACTGGTAACGGGTATCACATTCGGCGTATTCATGGCGGAAGCGCTGATCCATTACAACATGGGTACAGCCAAAGCGGAGGGCGAGTTCCGACTACGGCTGCCACCTCCCCAGGAACTGATCAAGATCGCTGCTGTTACCGGCGCTTTCTCCCTGTTGAGCGGGGTTCTGATCCGCAACGCTGAACGCATCGCGCCGAAACTGTAAACACCGGTACACCATCACGCCGATCTCTGCGGATTCGGAGAACAGCCCCCGACCACCTATTTCAAAGCATCTACCTTGTCGGTTCTCTCCCAGGGCACATCCAGGTCGGTGCGCCCCATATGCCCGTAGACGGCCAGCCGCTGGTAAAAACCTTCCTCGTGGCTTGCCGCGGGTAGTTTTTGCAACTGCAGGTCACGCACAATGGCGCCAAGCCGGAAATCGATGGCCTGCTCAACTCGTTCCGTGAGCGTCTTATCGTCGATTGGGCCGCTACCGAAACTGCGCACGCGCAAGCTGACGGGGCGGGAAACACCGATCGAATAGCTCAACTGGACCTCGCACTCCTTTGCCAGGCCGGCAGCAACCACGTTCTTGGCCGCGTAGCGGGCGGCGTAGGCACCGACGCGATCGATACGCAGAGGATCCTTGCCGCTTAGCGCCGCGCCACTGTGGCGCGCATATTCACCATAGCTGTCGATACCGGTCTTGCGGCCGGTCAAGCCGGAATGGGCCGCCGGCCCGCCACCGATCAACGGCCCTTCCGGATTGACGAATATCTGCGTCTTATCGTCGGGTTTGAATTTCTCACCCTTCAGCGCCGGTCCGACAACCTGGTCGATCAGATCGTTACGCAATTCCTCGGGCGTCACTGAATCTGCGTCGGTCTGGCTGGCGACCAGCGTGATACTGTGAATACGGCTCGGCTGGCCGTTGTGGTATTCGATGCCGACCTGGGTTTTCCCGTCGGGTAACAGGTAAGGCAGCTTCTTCTGCACCTTGGGTGAGTCGAGCACATCGGCCAGCCGGTGCGCAAGCCAGATCGGCAGCGGCATCAGAGCCGCTGTCTGATCGCATGCATAACCAAATACTGTAACCTGGTGCTTGGCGGTAATCAGTCCGACGTCGGCGTCATCCATGTGCTCCAGGTCGAATGGACGATATTCACTCGCCGTGTGATCCATGAAACTCGTCATTACGGTACAGGCATCCGCATCGAACACCTCTTTCGGGTAACCGACACTCCGAATGACATGACGGGCGATGTCCGGGATATCGAGCTTGGCCTGCGAGGCGTAGTGTGCGGAAATAAACATCACGCCGCTGGATACCGCGCATTCTGCAACGATGCTGGAATGGGGGTCCTGTTTGAGAAAATGGTCGACGATACCGTCGCTCACCTGGTCGCAGAG
>JBDNAP010000162.1:0-8032 GCA_039768325.1 Thiogranum sp. | reverse complement strand
CCACCCACTGATGTACACGTTCCAGGTACTTTTTCGAGCTTTTTTCAATAATGAAATTGATGCCCACCGGTTTGCTGGTGAGGCTGCGGATATAGCGCAGGCCGTCACGAAAATCGTAACCGTGGACATAGGTCAGACTTAACGGTTGTATTATCCCGATGCCGCCAGCCTCGGACACCGCTGCCACCAGCTCCGGGTTGGAACAGGGATACATGGCACCGCAGATCAACGGGACTTCGATGCCCAGGGTTTGCGTGAATTCAGTCTGCATGTCAGTTATCCGGGCCTATCAGCCAGCGTGCCTGTACCGTAGCTACCAGCTCGCCCCCGGCGTCACGGATGTCGCCCCTGATGGTATACTCACATTTTTCCTTACGGTCCGGAATGTCGCAATAGCATTCCGCCGTGAGTCGGCCGCGTGCCTTTTTGAGATAATCGGCGGAAATACCTGTCAGAATGCCGCGGGTGTTTTCCGGCAGGCTGTTCATCAGCGCGAGACCGGTCGTTTTTTCACCCAGGTTGCACAAGGCGATGGCGTGAATGGAATTGAGGTGGTTTCGGATCCTGCGGCGATCCGGCAGCGTGACCACGCAATGCCCGGGTTCCAGCAACTGTACGGTGCCGCCAAGGCTGCCTGTGTAAGGCACAATCAGGCCCAGAATACGGCTGAATAACCACTTGCCGCCGGGTCTGTTGGAAACCTTGCGCCAGTAGTAGCGTAGATTGGGGCCTATGGAGCGGGCCATGGGGATATTCTCTTAGACAAGTTGCTGTTATCTTAAGCTGATCGACTGCACTGTATAAGTAAACTTTGAGTGATACCATACTAGGCCGATTGCACGCCAGACAACAAGTGCATGAGTGGGCTGTTCGTTGATTCAATCAGACCTTCTCCACGGTAACTGTCGAAAAGGAGACCCGTTATGCTTGCCCGGTGTTTTCGTTTGCTTCCGGGTCCGCTTCTCATGATGCTGTTATTTTGTGCACAGGCTGAAGATCTCAAGCCAGGGGATCCGGCACCCGCTTTTGAATTAAAAGATCAGCACGGTAAGATGCATGATCTTTCCGATTATCAGGGTCAGTGGCTGGTTTTGTATTTCTACCCCAAGGACGATACCCCCGGTTGTACCAGTGAGGCGTGTGAATTTCGCGATGATTTCATGACCCTGCAGGGCATGGATACCAGGCTGCTGGGCGTCAGTCTCGACCCTGTCAAAAGCCATAAGGAATTTGCGGAAAAGTACCACCTCCCTTTTCCATTGCTCTCGGATAAAACAGGCAAGGTCGCTCGTGCGTATGGCTCACTATGGAAGCTGGGGCCGGTCAGGTTTGCCAGGCGGCATACCTTCATCATTGATCCTCAGGGGCACATTGCGAAGATCTACCGGTCTGTGGCACCGAAAACGCACAGCGACCAGGTGATCCAGGATCTGGAAACTCTGCAATCGGGGCAATGATGTATCGATTCTTACTGGTCTTATTTTCGCTCGTACTAGTCGCGGGTGGACAGAGCGCGGCTGCACAGGGTGACGATACCTGGATTCTTGTCGATACCCGGAAAATGACCTTATCCGTTCTGGAAGGAAACACCGTCCGGCGTACCTATAAAAAAATAGCCATCGGTCGCGCCGGCACCACAACAGATAAAATACAGGGCGACGACAAAACGCCGCTGGGGAGATTTCACCTGGTCCGCATAGCCCCAAAGACGCCGTTCCATCGTTTTTTCGGTCTTGATTACCCCACTGCAGGGCACGCTGAACGTGCCCTGCAGGCCGGCATCATCGGTCAGGAGCACTATGAGGCGATTCGTCAGGCCTTTCAAAACCGGGATATTCCGCCACAGGCGACACCGCTGGGCGGTTATATCGGTATTCACGGCGTTGGCAAGGGGAATCCGGCGATACACGCGGGTTTTAACTGGACGCATGGCTGTATCGCTTTGACCAATCAGCAAATTGATGATCTTTCCAGTTGGATCCGCATCGGCATGCCGGTCGTGGTCCGCTGAATAGTTCGCTGTCGACCTGCTTTCCCCGTCTCGATCTTATGTTAGTATTGCGCCGCGTTATTTTTCGTCTCAATGCAGGAATTATCAAACAAGGGAGTCACCAATGCTACGTAAAAACATCCAAATCGCCCTGACCCTGGCTCTGAGCGCCGGACTCTTCGGCTGTGCCACGACATCGGATGTCGATAAACTGCGCGATGAACTGCGCGGTGATATAAACCAGGCCAATCAGACTGCCGACAGTGCATCTGCTACAGCCAATGCGGCAAGCAGAGAAGCTGGTGAAGCCAAAGCTATCGCTGAAGATGCCAAGGCTAGCGCAGATGAAGCCAACAGCAAGATCGATAACATGTTCAAAAAATCGATGTACAAGTAACGATTTCCGATTATCGAATTGGCATGAAGACGCGCGGCTGGGCTGGATAACGGCTCAGTCGCGCACACTATGGGCAATCGGAACGGGTATGCCTGATTGTTCCTGCAGCGCCTTTTTCAGGGCCTGGGCGTTCAGAACCAGCGGTCGTTGTTCCCAGGCCGCGTTTACCAGATCCATGGCAGATTCCACCAGTGCGGCAGGTTCCTGTTTCTTTTCTTCCAGAGGGGGGTGTACCTCTAT
Organism: Thiogranum sp.; assembly: GCA_039768325.1. Taxonomy (GTDB): domain Bacteria; phylum Pseudomonadota; class Gammaproteobacteria; order DSM-19610; family DSM-19610; genus Thiogranum. Next base: position 5,405 of record JBDNAP010000162.1, on the reverse strand, counting down.
AAAAAGCGTATCGAAAAGCCAGCCGATTTTGATGGGTTGATCCACAATCTGGACCAGCGTGCCGACCGGCACATCGGGGAATAATAACTCGATATCTTCCGGGTACATACGCACACAACCGTGTGTGACCCGCATGCCGACACCGAACGGCTTGTTGGTACTGTGAATCAGGTAACCCGGCCGGGCAAGACGTAGCGCATAGTTTCCGAGCGGATTATTGGGCCCTGGGGGTATCAGGTCCGGCAGCGGCTCTCCACGGGCTTCCGCTTCCTCGCGAATGGATTTCGGCGGACGCCAGCTGGGATTCTTGGTTTTTGCGCTCACTTTAGTCGTGCCGACCGGTGTCGACCAGTCCATACGGCCAATACTGACAGGATAGGTCTGCACCATGGCCGGCTGGCCCCGCACCGGAGCTGGAAAATAATACATGCGCATTTCGGGAACGTTAAGTACCAGACCGGTGCGCTCCGCGCGTGGAAGGATATACCGTGTTGGTACCACCACCTGGGTGTCTGCACCGGGCAACCAGCGGTCCACATCAGGATTGGCAAGTACAATTTCGTCCTGCCCCACGTCAAAACGACGCGCAATATCCAGCAGCGTGTCTTCCTGCAGTGCATGAGTGACACCTGTTTCACCGACTAAATCGACATCGGTCGGTGGCAGGACCAGTGTTTGCGCTGACACCTGACAGGCACTCAGCGCCGTTATCAACACCAGTGTGAGACGAAGAGCAAAGTTGTCGAGTAATCGTGTAGACAAGAAAAGTATTACCAAAAAATACTGAAATTCCGACAGGACGGACAAGGGATGGTACCAGAACAGCGTACTAACGGGCACCGCTTACCGGTATCGCATCCGTGTCAGTGACCTGACTGGCAAGTTTATAGGCTACGTAGTATTTATAAATGTTGGCTACATACTGCACGGTTTCCCTGCCCGTCATTTTTCCCGCGGCCAACTCGACATTGGAAAACCAGGTGTCGGGATCCAGTCCCATTTTCTTAGCCTTGGCCCGCATTTTCTGTACTCTGGCGGGTCCGGCATTATAGGCCGCCCATGTCAGCGCCAGGCGGTTCTCGGCGGTTATCGCGCTATTGTTGAAATACCTGTCACGTATAAACGCCAGATATTTCGCACCGGCGTGAATATTGTTCTCCAGGTTGGTGATATCGCCAATATTGACATTGCTGTCAGCCGCCGTGGAGGGCAGCAGTTGCATGATGCCCACGGCACCGCGGTGGCTTTTTTTCGCGTGGTCCAGACCGGATTCCTGGTAGGCCTGGGCCAACAGGGCGAGGTGATCAAAGTCATATCGCCCGGCATATTTCCGGAACAAGGCTACAAACGCTTCCAGTTTACGCAATTCTTCTTTGCTGACCGGGTTGTTTATCCATCCGGTGTCACCGTAATAGCGCTTGAACAGCATGTTTCCCAGCAGTGTGCCTTTCCTTATCTTCAGTGCATAGGCATCAAGGCTGCGGATTAGTGCCTTGTTGTCTTTGCGCGTTGCCCAGCCAATGGTGTTGGCCTCGCTGACCCTGAGGTTTTCGTGCACACGGATATCGGGTAAGGCCTGTTGCCATAACCTGGCTTTGTAGTCGTCTACCACCGTGATATCCACGACGCCTGAGTTGACCAGTTCCAGAATATCTTCACTCAGCAGGTTGGGGTCGGCCTGCTCAACTCTGATCGGCGCCAGTTTCTTTTGCCGGAAGGTTTCGTTTAAATACCCCAGGTGTTCCGCATAACTGCTTTGAAAAAGGACATAGACGGTTTCCCCGGCGAGGTCTTCGATGTTTTTCAAATGCTTAACCGTCTTGTTTGTCACCACCAGTTCGCTGACCTTTAATTTTCCTCCGCTGGCAAAAGCCACCTCGTTTTCCCGTTGTGGTGTGATAGTCAGAAAGGCGGCGGCTATGTCGCCCTTGCCTTGCTGTAAGGCCGGCAGCAGTTCATTGAATGTCACCGGCAGAAATGTAATGTGGGTCTTGTCTTCGGCGCGCTTGATCCCCTTGTTCAGAAATTTCTCGTATTCACGCAGGAACTCTGCCTGTATGCCCTTGGCCTCACCCTGGTGGAAAAAGAAATCCGTCTTGCTGTAGGTGACCAGGGCGCGAATCCGCTTGCGTTTGCGCATTTCCGGCAGGTCGCCGGTGAATTTTTCCGTCACACTCAGTTGTTCGTGTACGTTGTCACCCGCGCTGGTCATCGATACGGTCAGGCCGGCCAGGGTGGCAAGCAGGGCAGGGAGGGTAAACCACCTGATCCGCGCCGAGGTGAACAGGCTGCTGCTCATAATAATGCGACGGTCTATTTTTTAAGCAGCGATTTGAGATCGGCAAAGGGTTTGTGTACGGAGGACGGGGTCTTGCCGGAATCTGTACCGCTGCCGCTGCGAGTATCCGCTTCGAGCAGACGCTGGTGTTCATTATCGTGACAATATACGCACAAAAGCTCCCAATTGCTGCCATCAGGCGGGTTATTGTCATGATTGTGGTCACGGTGGTGGACCGTGAGCTGCTCGACGTTGTCGCGGGTAAATTCCCGTCTGCAACGGCCGCAGATCCATGGATAGAGCTTGAGCGCCTGCTCGCGGTAGCCTTTTTCCCGCGAATCCCGGTTTTGCCGGGATTCGGCGACCAGCTGATCCAGTTTGCCGCTATCTGTCTGCGTCTTCTTCCAAGCCATGGGCGTCCCCCTGATCAGTGTTTCCGGTGCAAAGTGTAGCGCAGAATGAAACCGCGGGCATTTTGCCCGATTGTGACTTGCCGGGCGTGGTTTAGCGGGCTTATTACGTGCCGATAAACTAAAATTAACGGTGTAGCAAGCGGAAATGAGGACCGTGGCGGCGAGGCGTGCTTCCTGTCCCGACACGTTGCCGATTGAATATGACTACTAAAAATCTGTCCATTTTGATTGCCGTGATCGCAACCTTGACACTGACAGGTGCCAAATGTGCGTTTGTTGCAAAATCCGGCACCGGCACCGGCGACAAAGAGGATGAAAACCGTTCGACACTGGTCGTTGTCATCAGCGATGGCCGCTTGATCGACGGGCCGGTGCAGGGTGTGCGCTACCTATCGGGATCGGTATCGGGAATCACCGGTAGCGAGGGAGAGTTTCAATACGAAGAGGGCAACACCATTCGTTTCTTTATCGGCGATATCGCGCTTGGAGGGGCGACGCCGGGAAAAGCAATCATCACCCCTCTTGATCTGGTCCCCGGTGGTACACTCGAGACGCCAGCGGTGATCAATATTGCCAGGCTGCTGCAATCTCTGGATGCGGAGCCCGGGGGGGACGGAATACGTGTTCCCGGCAATCTGCAGGCAGCTGCCGTTCAGTCTAATGACAAGATCGCCGCATCGATCCACTTTCTGGATTTTGCCGATGAGGCCGCATTCGTCAATGCCGCCAGTCAGCTGATAGCCACCCTGACCGCTTCCTATCCCTTTACGGCAGTTCTGGTTGACGCCGAGACTGCCCGGGAACACCTGAGCCAGTCCATTCAGCAGCTCAACGGTCCCTAGTGTACCCCGCCACTGATATTGACTCATCCAGGGCGTGACTACGAGGTTGGCGTCTAGAATGCCCGCGCGACGTTTTCCCTGTATCTGCGATTGTCTGCGGGACCGTTCGATAGAGCAAGATTTTCAGGTCGCAGGAGCAGGCGGGCGGCACGGCTACGGCCTTCGCCATGGAACGGAGAACTGCCGCCACCGCTTGAAAAATAACGGTAGGCTGCTATCACGACGCGCAAGGGGGCGTGTGTTGCCGCCCAGCGATCGGCTTCCCGTTCCTTTTGCTGAACGGAAATATCGTTGCGTTTGTGGTGCCGCAATTCGAGGTGACCATACTCGTGATAGCGGTAGAACTCACATAAGGCGCGGCCGGCGTGCTTACACAATACGGGATTATAGAGTATGACGGGTGCCTGTCCCGGTTCCGTATGCACGGCAGCGATATCGGGTAAGGTGAAATCGGCGCGTTCCTCGACTTCTTGCATGGCCTGCGCCGACCAGGTGATGAGGATTCCTGCTGGGGTGTAAAGTAATAAAGTGGTTAATCTGGCAAACAAGACTCTTCCCAGTATTGTCTTCAAGCTATCCATCTCCTATCGGTTTGCTAGTAGCTAACTTTACTGGATTTTTCCGGGAATACCACAGGTGTTTACACCTAGTTTATATGCGGGTCTAGCCGGTTCAAATCCGCTACGGCATCTTTTCCTGATCCTTCGACGCACACCATAAAGGTTTCCTCGCATCTGTCCGACATACGGAATACCAGGGCGCGCGTCAGTTCACCTGCTCCTGCTCGTGGGACACGTTGTGAATACCAGCTTGTAGGCTCGACGGACGTGTCCAGGCAGCCGACAGTTCCACGAGCCGATGCCGACGAACTGACGTTTTATTAGTAACCGCGGAAGGGAGCGACGAGCAATGGACATTACTGATAACCGTTTTATCCGCAGGCAGCTGGACGCCACGCTTGAGGCGGAGCGTAAAATCGTCTGCCTGTACGCTGAGTCCTGTTTTCTGAATATCCGGACTGTGCTCGACAATGTTTTCAGTATGGAGAGGCTGGAACAACTGGCCGATGAGCTGACACAGGCGGAGCGGCAGTTTCAACTGGCACGGGCGGCCCTGCACCGTCTGGGTGTTCCGGCATCGGAAGTAGCGGGCCTGAGTGAGCAGGAACGCCTGGAATTATTCGAAGTTCATTTCAAAGATCCCCATGCGTCCTCAAGCTTTCTTAGAGGGCTGTTCGAGCGTTCGGATTTGCGCGATATGCTCGACGATATCTCCGCGCCGTGTCCAGCCGGGTTGCCGAAGTAGTCGGGTCCGGTTGTTAACGAGTACATTGGCTACCCGGCGTTCGTCCTAGTAATCATTGCGGTATCTGTGGTTGGGTGATCAGGCGATCCGCTTGGAACCGATGCCCGGCTGCGGGATAATACCAGCGAGTTAATCGCCAGGTCAGTAATCCTGGTCCTGTGTAACGCTTTGTAAGGATTCTACATGCCCTATACACCCGAACTGATCGAGGAGTTGGGTATCCTGACCCGCTACAATCTCACTACCACCCAGCAAGGAATCAAGGTGCACCAATCGGCGGATCCGGCGATTATCGATGCCATGCAGCGCCTGCACGGCAAAGGACTGGTTACCGAAAGGGACGGCGGCTATCTTACCGACTTGGGGCGCGAAGCCGCCGAGCATGCCCAGGCAGCACTGACCATCCTGACCTCAACGCCGCTCTGAATTTTCATTTCGCCTTGGGTCTGAACGCCTTGATGACAGCCTCATCGGTTTGCAGGCTGGGGCCTTCTATGAGATCATTGCAATAGGGCACGGCGGGAAATACCGCGTCCAGGCATTCACGGATGGATTTGGGTTTGCCTG
>JBDNAP010000161.1:0-3824 GCA_039768325.1 Thiogranum sp. | reverse complement strand
GTTGCCGGGACGTAGACTCGAAGTGCCTGAAGAATAAATCTGCCAGCTGCATAACTTTCGGTATGCACCAAGCTGCAGGAGCACAAGTGCCCGGCACGGGTGCTCCTACAGGTGGATTTTTGTAATGATTTGGTAAAGTGGGGTGCTTTTATGGGTATGATGAAATTTACTATAGTACGACCGCCTGACTTCGGTATCCTGTCGTGACGCGACGCTTCAGGCAAAGATCCGGATACCTGGTCATCGCTGCGATGTCCCTGCTTGTCGTCGGTTGCATGCAGCCGGAGGCTATCACCGAGAAGCCCGTAGAACGCACGGTTTCGCCAACCCAGACCTACTCCTACACCCGGGATATCAAGCCCATCCTGGAACACAAATGCATCGCTTGTCACGGCTGCTATGATGCACCCTGCCAGTTGAGGCTGACCTCCGCCGACGGCCTGCTTCGGGGCGCCACCGGGCAGCCGGTTTATGACAGTGCACGCTTGTCCGACATGGCACCCACGCGCCTGTTTATCGATGCCAGCACGACTGTCGAGTGGCGCGACAAGGGTTTTTACCCGGTGCTCAACGAGCAGGGCGGTCCGCTGCAAAACAACCTGGAAGCTTCATTGCTGTACAACATGATCCGGTTGGGCAGGGAGCAGCCGCTGGCGCCGCACGCTGCGGTACCCGACCACATCGAACTCGGGCTGCAACGCAAGAATGAATGCCCGGCGCCCGACGAGTTTGATAAATACGCAAAGAAAAAACCGCTGCAGGGTATGCCGCTGGCGATCACCGGACTGAGCGACAACGAATATGAGACCCTGCAGCAATGGATCAGGGAAGGGTCCGTGATCGATGAAAAGCCTGCCCCGCCCCTGACTCAGGAACAAGATCAGATTCACCAGTGGGAAGCCTTTTTCAACCGCAGTTCGCCAAAGAACCGGCTGGTGTCCCGCTACCTGTATGAACATTTATTTCTGGCGCACGTGTATTTCGAAGGCCTCAACAGCGGCAATTTCTTTGAACTGGTGCGCTCCAGTACCCCTTCGGGCGAACCCGTCCGGATCATTCCCACGCTGCGCCCGAACGATGATCCCGGCCAGCGGTTTTATTACCGGTTGAGAAAAATCAGCAGCACGGTTGTTCACAAGACGCATATCACCTATCCGCTGATTGAAAAAAAGATGCGCCGCTTCGAGGCGCTGTTTCTGGCACCGGACTGGAATGTGACGCAGCTGCCGGACTATTCGTCCAGGCACGCCCTCAACCCCTTCATCACCTTTAGCGCGATCCCGGCCCGCGCCCGCTATCAGTTCATGCTCGATAATGCCCAATACACCGTGATGACCTTCATCCGCGGGCCGGTGTGCCGCGGACAAGTGGCCACGAATGTCATCAATGATCGTTTCTTTGTCTTGTTTCAGGATCCTGACTCGGACCTGTCGGTGACCAATCCGGCGTATCTGGAAAGGGTCCAGCCGCATCTGCTGCTGACCCGCGAGGAGGAGCGTTTGATCGAACTGGGCCCGGACTGGGCTTACCGTAAACATGAACGCAATGAATATATCCGCCTGCGCGGACAGGCCTACCGCGAGTTGCAACCCGAAGGTCCGTCACTGGAGGATATCTGGGATGGCGAGGGCACCAATACCAATGCGGCGCTGACCGTATTCAGGCATTTCGATAATGCGACCGTTGTGAAGGGCTTCGTGGGTGCCACTCCCAAAACCCTGTGGGTGATGGACTACCCGATGCTGGAGCGCACCTATTATGAACTGGTGGTGAATTTCAATGTGTTCGGGACCGCGGCCCACCAGGCCGAGACACGCCTGTACTTCGATCTGATCCGCTCCGGCGGTGAGAATAACTTCCTGCATTTCATGCCGCCCGAGGCCCGCACCGCGATGCGTAACTCCTGGTACCGGGGCACAGCGGCGCAGTTGAAGATCACCGACAGCTATGAAGTCGTCAACGAGGACCTGCCGGTGCAGATAGCGTACCGGACCTCGGACCCCAAAGCCGAATTTGTCTCGCGGGTCACCGAACACCTCAGGGCAGCGGCCGGCCCCGAAGATGTGCTCAACCACTGTACGCAGCCGCCCTGTCACCGGCCGGGCGCGAGCACCGCGGAGCGACAGGCAGACGCGAGCCTGCAGACCCTAGCTTCGAAGCCGGCCTCACTCGACAGTATGCGTTTCATTGATTTCATGCCGGATGCCAGCTTCCTGCGGGTCAGCACCGGCAACCCCGACCGGGACCTGGCCTATACCCTGGTGCGCAACAAGATGCATACCAATGTCGCCTTCATGCTGGATGAAGAGAAACGCCGCGAGCCGGACAAGGATACGCTCACGGTCTACCGCGGGCTGTTGGGCAGCTATCCCAATTTCATGTTCACTGTACCCCTGGACGGGATCGGGGAATTCACCGCTGCATTGCAGGCGGTGCGCAACCGCAAGCAGTTCATGCAGGTCATCAGGACATACGGCCTGTCCAGAACCCATCCGCAGATCTGGAGCCACTTTCACTGGTTTGTCGACTACCTGCGACGGACCCGTCCGGTTGAAGCGGGGATATACGACATGAATCGTTATAAGAAAGTAGCCGATCTCATGGCCGACGAAAGCGGATAACGACAACTACGCCAGGCAAGCTGGCGCCGCTCTCGGCCGGTGTCGCCTACCAGGAGACCCCCACAGATTGATTTGCCCGAGCTGAATCGCTTGAACCCACGCATTCTGCTGTAATCGGGTTCGGTTTTAGTTTTCACAGAGTGCACGCATCCTCATGGGCCCTATAACAAATAGCATCTATTTGTCTAATTTACCGGTCACTAGCGCCATCAATCCGATATTGAAGACTGCCATCGATGTGTCGATAACAAAGGAGAAGATATGTTTTGAGTAAAAGTGTATGTGTCAAACACCTGTAGAATGTATAGGCGAGAAACTGATCAGAGATATCCAAGACGCTGTTCGGGACGGAGTTGATGGATTGGTCCAGAAAACGATTGCCTATCGGGATGGCACCATACCGGATGACGCAAATGGAACGGATAAGCGGAAGCCGTGGTACTTTCGTTCGTATCCGCACTGCTTGAATCAGGTCGTGTCATTTGTGAGGCAATGTCGTCAGAACCGGAGCGATGAGCACGATGAAGCATTTCTTGCCATGATGGTTGCCGGGGTGGGGGCTTGGGTTCAGTCGATCCCGAAGGCGACATTGTGGAATACTGTCAATAATCGCGATGTGATTGACAATCTACTCAGTTTGCATGGAATTAGTCTCGACGATGTTGAGCTCGATCTGGATAAAAAGGGTAGGCGGAACTGCGTTACAGTTAAGAAGGACAAAACTAAACATCAGAAAGCCGATCAACTCGATCGCTACTTTACGTCTATCAATAATTTATTGAATGGCGAGGAGCGTGGACAAACCCGATACAATCTCCCAACCGTATCAAAGTTTCTTCACTTTTGTCATCCTGACTTATTCCCGGTACTCGATAGAAATATCAATGACAAGGTATTACGCGACTCAGCAGAAGTTTATAGAAAACAAAGTCCCACACTCGCAGCCTATTTTGTTTATATGGCTGCCATCAAGCGATTACTATGTAACAAGTATGCTTATGGAGTTCTCGAAGAGTTCCGAAATGGGTTGGCGAAGGAAAGAATGTCCGTGGGGTATTTGCGTGCTGTGGATTTAATTCTCTTTTAGTGCAGTTCAGAAACTCACGTCCTTAGGGCGTGGTCAGAGAGCGAAAGCTCAGGAAAGGTATGAATTATGGAAGGTAGGGTGACAGAGAATCGATATCCCGAGTACGGTGTCTTTTT
>JBDNAP010000020.1:0-3122 GCA_039768325.1 Thiogranum sp. | reverse complement strand
TTCGATCACCAATTTCTATGGCCTGTTGTCGCACGATGACTTCCAGCTCCAGTTTTTCCGGATCGTCCTGTTTGGTCGCCTGGTTTTGGGCTCCGGGCGTGGGTAGATTCAGTTCCAGAATCGTGATGCGGGAGAACACCGCCGTAATGAGCAGGAACGGTACCAGAATGACCATCAGGTTCATGAAGGCCGTAATGTTCACCTCGGCCGGCTCGCTGAGGTGTTTTTTACGCCAGTGACGTTTCATCAGGCAGGCGTTCCACGGCGTTCGGTGAGAATGTTAAGGAATTTGACCGAAGCCATCTCGAGACTATCAACCAGTTCGGTGGTCTTAGTCTGTAGCACCGTGTAGATCAGCAGCAGTGGGATAGCAGCCATCAGACCAAACGCGGTGGTGTTCATAGCGACAGAGATACTGGCTGATAGCATGTCAGCTTTTTCTGCGGGATTGGCATTGGCGACAGCGGTGAAGGCCTGGATCAGTCCCATGATGGTACCCAGCAGACCAAGCAGGGTGGCGATATTGGCAAAAGTAGCCAGGTAGTGGGTGCGTTTTTCCAGGCGGGGCACAGTTTCCATCAAACCTTCTTCCATAGCGACTTCCACGTCGTCGCGACGTGTCTTGGTGTCAGCCCGATCAAGACCGTAGCGTAGAATACGACTCAATGCTGACTTCGATTTTTCGGTTATGGCGACAGCTTGGCCGTATTTGCCGTCCAATAGCAATGGCATGACCTGCTTCCAGACACGCTGGTTGGTGGCGCGGGCGGCCGTCAGATAGATGTACCGTTCCACGGCGATCGCGACGCCGAGTGCCAGTACCACCACGATGGGGTACATAAACACTCCACCGGACTGGAAAAATTGTACGAATGTCGAGTAGATATCCATGGTGAACTCCTAAAAAGTGCCTATTGTTTTACGGGGATTACATCACCGATCTTTAGTCCTTTTTGTGAACTGTGTCGTAATACTTCAACTTTCGCTTGAAAACATCCGGGTCAACCGGTTGTAATGCCTCGTCGATCAAGCTGTTGACGGGGCGATCGGGTGCCAGGCCGGCTTCAGGGTCCTTCCAGGGAACGATGAACAGTGCCTTGGGTAATTCGCGGTTGCCGAAAACCGCCATGCCGTCCAGCTCCATTTTCTGCTCGGCTATCGCAGGGGGGGCGACAAGCAGGGCAAGAGCAGCCTGTAGGAGCGGTCTCCTGACCGCGACAGCGTTTCCAAAGCCTGATCTGATCGCGGTCAAAAGACCGTTCTTACAGAATTTGAGAATAGGCTTCATTGGTCTGTTCTCGCCTGTGCCGAACCGCCGCGACGCTGCAGATCAACCAACCAGCGATCAACGCTCGGGTCGGGTTCGGCGGCCAGCTCAAGGTATGTTTTGTAGTGCTCCAATGCTAAGGCAGGTTGTCCGAGGTAGAGGTCGTAGAGAATACCGATATTGCGGTGTACCAGAGCGTAACCGGCATCCAGCTTCAATGCTTCGTCATAGGAGCTCAGTGCGGACTGGAAGTCGCCCTGTTCCCGATAAAGGATGCCCAGCTGATGATGAGCAGCTGCAGTGGCTGGATTCAATTCGACGGCTTTCTTGAGTGCATCCATCGCAGCCTCGTTCTGGCCAGTGTACTGATAGGCGATACCAAGGTTTAGGTAGGGGCCGGCAAGTTCAGGGTTGTTATCAATGAAGTCCAGTAACACCGGGAGAGCCGCCTGATAGTCACCACTCTGCATCAGTATCTGTGCCTTTTTGTAGTTACCGGGCAGGGCCGGGGATACCTCAGACTTTTGTCCGGGCTCTTCGACCCTGCTCGTCGGCCCGCTGCTGCAGCCACTGAGCAACAGGAGGCCGATTAGGCAGGCTGTTAGCCAGTTAATGCAGAATAGCGACAAAATTCTCACCTTGTTCTTCCTTGGCATAACGTGCCGGTATCAGTTTTGCCAACGTTGCCATGCTTTTCCTCACCCACGTGTCGTATACGCCGCCTGCGATTCGACGGGCATTCGTTTCATGTACCTCAATAGCCTTCTCCTCGAAGGGATAGGCTTGTTCTTCCAACAGAATCTCGTATTGCTCCAGTTCCTCGCTGTTAAGATTGCGCGGACGTTCAGACGAAAACAGCGACTGCCCGAAATCGGCATAAAGCTCTCCGATACGGAAAGTAGCCTGTGTGGTGACTTCCGAAACTTTATAAGCGGCCGCTTCGTTGTAACCCTTTATCGTGGCTTTCATGAAATTTTTCTTACGGGTAAGATTTTCCTTCAGCGGCTCCTTTAACTTGACATTTTTATAGGAACCGTAGTCAGTTGCTACCAGCGCCAATCGGGCATGCGCGGCGAGGAAGCGGGTGCGGTCCGAACGCTCTTTGCCGGCCGCGCGGTCGGCTTCGACAATCTGCTTCTGCCAATAACGCTGCTTGCCTGAATCATTGTTTTTCTCATGCAGCTTGACCAGCAGATAGCGGGCTTCCATGGCCTGTTCTACGGGTTGGGGGAACTGTTTGACAAAGCGCGTGTAAGCTTCGATTGACTGCTTGTCACGTCCCGCCTGCTGATACAATGATGCTGTTGTCCAGGCTGCCTCGCGTTGTAGTAAAGGGTCTTTCTCGGTAGTAGCGATACGTTCAAACTCGCCCGCAGCGCGTAAAGGCTGGTTATTTTCCTGGTACAAAACGGCCAGTTTACGAGTTACGTCAGCCTGCAGTTTGTGTTTGGGGTTACCGCGCCGCCAGTTTTCCAGGATGGCGATCGCTGCCGGCCATTGCTTTAGTGCAATATAGGCAGCGGCGGCATCGTATTGCGCCGTCACATTGACACTAGAGTTCGGCACTGTGTCGGCGATACGCAGAAAATGTTCCGCTGCTCCGGACAGGTTGCCCGCCAGTTTTTCCTGTTCGCCCTGTTTGTAGATACTGGCCGCCAGTTTTTCCTGTAATTTCCCGTACTGTTCGTTCTTACTGCTGGTACGCTTCAGCACCTGCTGATAGGCAGTTTCGGCGCGCTGGTAATCTTCCAGATCGAACTGTGCATGGGCGATGACCGTCCAGGCGGATAACTGCATATCCTTTGCCGCTGCGTGGTTTTCAATGACAGGCTGCGCCGCGTTAATAGCCGCTGCA
>JBDNAP010000160.1:0-4560 GCA_039768325.1 Thiogranum sp. | reverse complement strand
TTGCCATACCATCTATCATCCCGGATATAGCCACGATGTAGGTAGCCGCCAACAGCTAATGGCCGAATAAATTCGGCCCTACAGAGGAAAAGCCGCCGTAACTTAGTGCCATTCATCTATGAATAATGTCGTTGTATCTATATGAAAAGACAGCATCGCCGCATGGATTAGTTTTTATCGTCTCTCCGCGCCGCATTCAGGCGGTCGGAAAAGGGTACTTTGACACCAGCCGTCATGTACCTTTCACTCCCGGTTTCCACCAGGCGACTCAACAGCATCGTGGCCGTCGGACTAACGAACATCGGTGATAGCGCCACCAGCCGGACACCTTCCCTGGTCAGCACTGACTGGCATCGGAATTTTCGATCTTAGCGTAATACTGGCGGCGAAATTGCTCAAGAACCGCTCCACTGTTACAACTTTTACCACCCAGTGAATCCAGTGCAGAACGTGCCAGCTCCAGACTCGCGGATAAATTCTCTGAAACTGCCACTTTGACCCCAAGCCGATGTAATATTCGACACTGTTCCAGGTCACCCCCCCGAGCCAGTATTACGGTATCCGGATATAGCTGCCGCAGTGTCGTCACCGCCTGCTCGGTAGCCTCGAAATCGTCGAGCGTTACAATCACAAGTCTCGTCTCATCGGCTCCTGCCAGTTTCAGGATTTCCGCTTTCTGTGTGTCGCCAAAAAAGACCGGCTGCCCCCGTTTCCGCTCAGCGGCTACCAGGGAAGGGTTATGATCTACCGCAACATAAGGAAGTTGTGCAATCTCCAGGATCTGCCCGACGCGATGCCCCACCCGACCGAAGCCCAGAATAACGATTGGAGCTGGAGGCATTTTCTCTTCTACCACGACCGAAGGGCGATCTTTCCCACGCGCAAATCGTTGCGCCAGTCGGGCAAATGGCGGCGTGGCGAGCATACTGAGCAGCACCGTGACCAGCAGCTGTTGAAACAATGCCTCATCCAGAAGGTTTGTCTGACGGGCCAGTGCGAACAGAACCAGGGCGAATTCGCCACTTTGTGCAAGGATCAGGGCGACTGCGCCGCCGGTTGTCTTTCCGAGCCCGAAAAAGCCTGCCAGCCCCCACATCACCGCGGCTTTTAGAAGCATCAAGGACGCCACTAATGACACTGAAACAACGGGGTGCGCGAAGAAATAATCCAGGTTGAGCGACATACCCATCGACATGAAGAACAGGCCAAGCAGAAGTCCGCGAAAGGGTTGGATTTCCGCCATGACCTGATGACGGTAGGCCGATTCGGCAATGAGTAAACCTGCGATAAAGGCCCCCATGGCCATGGACAGTCCGACGTGCTCCGTTACCGCTGCGGTACCCAGAACCAGCAGAACCGCTGACGCCGTGAAAATCTCCGGCACCTCAGAGCGGGCTACCCAGTGCAGGACGGGATGGAAAAAGTAGCGGCCGCCAAGAATTACCAGCACAAGAATCACCACGGCCTCGAGAAAGGCGAGAACGATGTCTTCGCCCACACTCAGTTCCGAAAACGCCAACAGGGATACCAGGGCCAGCAGCGGTACGACTGCCAGATCCTGCAGCAACAGGACGGCGATTGAAGTCCGGCCATATTCCGTGGCCAGCAATTTCTGTTCGTTCAATAGTTGAAGTACGAACGCAGTCGAGGACAGCGCCAGCGCCGGCCCGATCAGGATGGCCGACCGCAGTGAAATATCCAGTAGATAATAGACCACTGCGGTGAACAATAAGCCTGTAACAAGCACCTGAAGGCTGCCAAGGCCGAACACCAGGCGCCGCATCAGCCAAAGCCGCGACGGTTTGAGCTCGATGGCGATGACAAACAGCAGCAGCACAACCCCGAGCTCGGCGAAATCTCCGATCTCGGTTACGTTGTCGATCAGGCCAAAACCCGACGGCCCCACCAGGATACCGGCGATCAAAAGGCCGGGGACAGCGCCCATACCCAGAACTCGAAACAAGGGCACAGCGGCGATTGCCGCTGCCAGCAGGATGAGGGTATCGGTCAGGTAATCCGGGTTCACAGCTTGCGGTAACTTCTTCTGATAAGGGTAAAGATCGGCCTGTGCCCGCCCGATCCCGCTGCCAAGTCAGCATACACCGGCCCAGAGCCAGGCTCTACACCACCGCCTGAAAAAGTCGCCGAACTCCGGTTGAGAAAACAGCGTATGACAAGATTGGCAATACCCCCCTTGTCCACGATCGATTTACTCAGTGATCTGTATCACGGCATGGGAGATGGATGTGTAAATACATAGTCGTTGTCTTTCACCGGTGTATGACAGGAAAAACACTCCTGCACGAATGACGCATCCGCTCCATAGGGTTTCTGATCGAGGCCTTTCCAGCGTGCAAACCCCCATCCACCGGTGTCCCGGTATTGATTACTGTCCTTGAACATGAATTCGGCATGCACAAATTCGCCGGGCACGGTGGCCTTTTCCCATTTTTGATGCACTGCATCTTTCCACACCAGCTTGCCTAAAATACTGCCATCGGGCCAGGGTTTGGTTTCGCCGGCTCGTGCCGCTTTTATGGCGACATCATTGCCCAGAATGACTCTCAGCGTCTTGTTATCCTCTCGGTGCGAAGAACCGATGACCGCCCAGTTTTTATAGCCCTGCGGGAGGGTGATGCCGTTGGGTGCAGCTAACACCTCAGTCTCGGCAAATGCTGTGCCACTGCATGCGGTTAAACAGATCAGTGCATTCCTTATCAGATTTATCATTTTTTCAGGCCTCCTGCGCCGCTGAATACCATCAATACCGGTCGTACCTCGGGAATCTCTGATTGATTCCCGGGATATACAGTATATAGCCATATGACCGTTTGTGGTTTACCTGTCATCTTTGTTCAGCCGGGAGAGAGGATTACTCGTGCCATGCGCTCGTCCTTTGGGCCGACCTTCAGACGTCCTCCCGCGAAACAGGCTCGAGTGATTCTTCGCTTTGCCACCCGCTCCGGCGAGGCACCTGCGCCGTGCAGCGCGCGGCTTGTCAAACCAAAGGGTTCTCTTCAAAGCCTCCCTCTCCACCACATAAGAAAAGCCCCGGTGGCCTCGTCAGTCAAGGTGTGCCTGGCAAAATCCTGTTTGTCGCCTGAACGGCGACGCTTTATCATTCTTGTTACCGAAGAAAAACTTCTTCACTCTATGCAGCCGTGCAAGCCTTGCTGTCGCAACTCACCATCTTTAGCCCCCCCACCGAACACCGGGAACCTGGCCGGGTCAAGGCCATCGTCACCGACAGCCTACTCACGTGTAAATGTCTATAAAACGAAAGAACGAACGCGGAATGCGCTGGTGTCGGAAATTTGGCGTCTGGAGGCTGAGTATACGGCGGCTTCGATGCCTGGTGACATCACCGAGGCAAAATCGAGCGTTTTCTGCATGGCATCGCCGAGGGTGGGTGGGGATGGTTCATTACATTAGTACCCTGTTGACTGGTGATTAACACTTCCAGCCTGGTGCCGGGGCATACGGTGAAGTTCGGCCAACTACGAACATGCAGCACATAAAGAAAACGGCTCACGAAGGAGCCGTCAACGTGGCTGAAACTGTTAAGCTGCTTTTTTCGTGCGTCTAGCAATTCCGATCAAACCGAGGAGGCCGGAACCGAAGAGCCATATGGCAGCCGGGATAGGTATCGGAGCAAAAGTACCAGGCAGGACTTGACCACGAATCTCACCACCCGGATTTGCTTCGGTATGAATATTAATATACCAAAGGCCATTGAGGATATTGTCTACATCGTCATTACCAAGAGTCTTGCCGCCTGCAAATACGCCGGCACTGGAGCCGATACCGCTTAGCACCACACCGCTGTCGGTATCCAGGTTCAGGACGGGGGGTCCATTGGAGCCAGATGGTGCTTCATGGAAGTGGGCTGCGGTTGCCGGACCGGTCAGTCCCTCGAAGCTGATTACCCAGCCGAATTCCATAGTATCCGTATCCAGTACCATCGCAGCACTTCCCATCGCGCCGGGCGCCAATGCGGGTGGTACTTCACTGGACGGGTCCAGATTTGTAGCCAGATTGACAACCGCCCCGCGTGCAGGAAATGAAGCTAATACGGCGATCAATATGATCATTGTTATTCGAAAAGTTGTGTGCATCTTAAGTTATCCTCCTAAAGCTTGGGCTAGCTTGTTCGGTATTGTGACGGGCAGATACACAGAGTTACTTACAGACCTAAAATCGGGGTTTGGTCATAACTCGAAAACGCCGTCTTTATCTGTCACGAGGAAACCTAGCATAAGGGGACTTATAAACAGCTTACAGATCCACGAATGATGGATGATACAAGTCATTCTGTTTATGCCGCCGAGAGGCGCGCCTTGTTGATATATCCCTACAAGTCTTGCAGTGCATTCATACAGAGAAACCGCGCAAATCTGGGCACCATTGGTGAACGGCAGGAACGGTTCGAAGGACTAAACGCTCTTCGCGCGGTAGGGGGTGGCACGATTTGAGTGTAGCAATGCAGACACAGTAACGGTCTGTTTCCTATGTTGAGGGGTGAGGTATGTCGCCTCGATTCAACACGGGAGCAGACTCATG